>CANNNB010000231.1 GCA_947505995.1 Comamonadaceae bacterium | reverse complement strand
CTGTGAACTTTTTGTGAAATTTCTGAAGGTAAGTTTGCTTTTACCCAAGCGCGAATTTCCTCGCGAAATGCGAGTTCATCGGGTGTGAATGCCAAATCCATGAGATGTGTCTCCGGTCAATGCCAATAAATAAGGGGAATGTGCGTTTTTAGCACGACCGTGCGCAAAAGCGGTGTCTTGGCTGCGACAAAACACAATTTAGATGCCTTCGGCAGGGATAATACCCAGACATGCAAGATGGTTCATTTGTGAAAAACATTGTTATTTTGATTTCGGGTACTGGCTCCAACATGTTGGCCATTGTGAAAGCCGCGAATGAGCAAGCTTGGTCCCAGCATTGGGGCGTGAAGGTGGCCGCCGTGATCAGCAACAAGCCCCAAGCGTCAGGATTGACTAGGCTGCAAGCGCAAGCAGAGTTTTCAAACATCAAGACGGAAGTCCTAGACCACACGCTGTTTGAATCGAGGGAGGCCTTTGACCAATCCCTCATGGCGCTAATTGATTTACATGTCCCCGCATTGGTTGTGCTGGCGGGTTTTATGCGAATTTTGACACCTGCTTTTGTGGACCACTATCAAGGGCGTTTGATCAATATTCACCCCTCGCTGTTGCCCGCTTTTGCTGGATTGAACACGCACCAGCGCGCCATTGATGCAGGCGCTAAATTTGCTGGCGCTACAGTGCACCACGTATCTGCAGAGGTCGACCAAGGGCAAATTTTGGCCCAAGCCGTTGTGCCTGTTCTTGAAAGTGACACGGCTGAAACGCTGGCAGCCAGAGTGCTGACACAAGAGCACCTCATTTTTCCCGCGGCAGTCGCAGCGTTTTTCAAGTCTCAGGCAGCGCCTCACCCAGCCAAGTAAATCGGGCTTGAATGACGCCATTGATCTCAACTGTTTCATTGAACATGGCGGCTGGCCTGACCCACATGCCTTGCTCGCCATAAAGCGCTTTGTACAAAGTCAGAGGCTCAAGAGACTCGCTGTGCCTCACGGTGCCCAACACTTGGTAAAGCAAATTTTTGTAGTGGCGGTAGTAGCCGGGTCGGGTGATGATCAATGGCGGTAAGGTTTCTTCTTGCATGAAATCGTTCTTGAGTGTTGTGCGGTGGGACAATAGAGCTTATGCATCCAAAAGCCCTGTTAGACGCCTGCGCCGAATTGGTCAGGCTGACCCTCCAATTTAACCATCCCGCTGATGCGGTGGTTTCTCGTTTTTTTCGTGACAACCGCAATTTGGGTCCGCGAGAGCGAGCCACCCTGTCTGAAACTGTTTTCCAAGTTTTGCGACAGAAGTTGATGTTTGAGCACATGGCTCGATCTGGCAGCGGCGCCAAAGAAAGACGCTTGGCTATATTGGGTTTTGCTGGCCCCAGAGATTTTGTCAAAAGTGCTTTGAACGACACCGAAAAAAAATGGCTAGACATGTGTGACAGTATTCAGCCTTCAGATTTGATGTCGCAGCATATTCACAATTTGCCCGACTGGTTGGCGCAACCACTCAAAGAACAACTTGGCGATGAGTTTGGAGCCTTGGCCGAAAGCTTGCAGCAGCAGGGTAGCTTGGATTTGCGGGTGAACGACCTGAACGAAAAGCGCGCTGAAGTGCAAAAGGAATTGACGGCTGCAGGCATTGTGTGCGAGAACACACCCTATTCGCCTTGGGGCTTGCGTTTACAAGGCAAACCATCGCTAGCCAAAGTCAAAGCTTTTGAACGCGGTGCGGTCGAAGTGCAAGACGAAGGATCGCAATTGCTGGCGCTGCTGCTGGATGCGCACCGCGGTGAGATGGTGGTTGACTTTTGCGCAGGGGCGGGTGGAAAAACCTTGGCCATTGGCGCAGCCATGCGCAACACAGGGCGCTTGTATGCCATGGACACTTCTGCCCATCGATTGGATGCATTGAAGCCCCGCTTGGCGCGCAGTCAGTTGTCCAACGTTCATCCTGCTGCCATTGCGCATGAACGCGATGACCGTGTCAAGCGCTTGGCGGGCAAGATCGATCGCGTGTTGGTCGATGCACCTTGTACGGGTTTGGGTACCCTGCGCCGCAATCCAGATTTGAAATGGCGTCAAAAACCCGAAGGCATTGCCGATGTTGCTGCTACCCAAACTGCCATCTTGGACAGCGCTGCACGCTTGCTCAAATCGGGTGGGCGCTTGGTCTATGCCACTTGCAGTTTGCTGCCGCAAGAGAATGAAGACATTGCCAATGCCTTTTCGGCGGCGCATCCTGACTTTGTGGTATTGCCGGTGATGGAAGAACTCACTCGCTTGAAAGTCGCACATGCCGAAAACTTGTGCAATGGCAATTTTTTACGCCTGTGGCCACATCGGCACGGTACTGATGGTTTTTTTGCCGCCATTTGGACTCGAAAGTGAATTCTAAAGCGCTAACTTTGGTGCTTGCTTGTTGAAATTACTGTCAATTTGAATTCGAAAATCTTAAAATAAACAGATTGCCTCTAAAGGCACCTCTACACAGAAAGCGACTGCATGTTGTTACTCGACTCGGCTGTATTTGACGCGGTCATTGACTGGTTGGCCAACGGACTATTGGGATTCTCGGGCTGGCAAGTTCTCTTTGTCATTTTGGGCCTCACGCACATCACCATTGCCAGCGTTACCATCTTTTTGCACCGCCACCAGGCTCACCGGGCCTTGGATTTGCACCCCATTGCATCGCATTTCTTCCGTTTTTGGTTGTGGATGACCACTGGGCAAGTGACCAAAGAGTGGGCGGCCATTCACCGCAAGCACCACGCCAAGTGCGAGCAAGCTGAAGACCCGCACAGCCCGCATGTGCATGGCATCAAAACGGTCTTATTCACCGGCGCAGAGTTGTACCGCAAAGAATCTAAAAACAAAGAAACCCTCACCCGTTATGGCCATGGCACGCCAAACGACTGGATGGAGCGCAATCTTTACTCGCGCTTTTCCTGGCAAGGTGTGGCTTTGATGTTGATCATCGATGTGGCCTTGTTTGGTGCATTGGGACTTACCGTGTGGGCCGTTCAAATGGCTTGGATTCCCATCACTGCGGCAGGCATTATCAATGGCGCTGCCCACTACTGGGGCTATCGCAATTTTGAGGCGCATGACGCCAGCACCAACATCTCTCCTTGGGGTATCTTGATTGGTGGCGAAGAGCTGCACAACAACCATCACACCTATCCAACCTCTGCCAAGTTGTCAGTCAAGCCCTACGAATTCGATTTGGGCTGGGCATACATCTGCATCTTGCAAGCTGTAGGTTTGGCTACTGTCAAAAAGACGCCGCCTGTCTTGGCCTACGGTGAAGTTCGTCCTGTTGCCGATGAAAAAACCTTGGAAGCCTTGATTGCCAATCGATACGAAGTGATGGCGGGCTATGCCCGTCAAATGCGCAGTGTGTTTCGCCAAGAAGTGGCCAACGCCAAATTGGATGCCAGCATTTTGAAAGTCGCTTCACGTTGGATTCACCGAGATGGCGACAAAGTACCTGCTGAAGCACTTGCGCCCTTGAGCGCCACACTTGCGGCCTACCCCGTGCTTGACAAAATGTTGGCCATGCGCGAAGAGTTGCGTCAAATTTGGCTCAACACTTCTCACAACCGAGAACAGCTGGCCCTAGACCTGCAAGGCTGGTGCAAACGCGCTGAAGAGAGCGGTATTGCCGCGCTTCGCGACTTCTCTACCCAATTGCGCGCTGCTCGCGCGTAAGAATTTAATCGGGGTCAGATCAACATTAATTTCCAATAAGTGGGGGCAGAGGCTAAGGGCGGGCTGACGATTTCTGGTACTCCATATGAGGAAGCCCGCCCTTAGCCTCTGCCCCCACTTATTGACCAAATTAATGTTGATCTGACCCCGATTAAATTTCTCCGGCAACAAAAAAGCCCGCATCAGCGGGCTTTTTCTATGGCGTCAAACTGAATTACTTCAGTTTGATTTCCTTGTACTCAACGTGCTTGCGAGCTTTTGGGTCGAACTTCATGATCGACATTTTCTCGGGCAT
>CANNNB010000230.1 GCA_947505995.1 Comamonadaceae bacterium | reverse complement strand
CGATGGCGAGCTGTATCGGAGAAAAGTTGAGACATTGCAAATAGAATCGCATGTATGACGATCCCTAATGTAATGCATATGTAGTTTTTTCTTTAGGCAACTCATCGTCCTCACGCCGGCCACGCCCGTCCTTCTGTGAACATTTCCACCCTTGATGTCATGCTTGTTACCACTGCCATGGCATTCAACTCAATTGTCAAACTTGCAAATACCATCCTCCATGTGCTCACTTCGAATGCTGGCGAGCGCATGCTCACGGCAGCCATTGCAGGTACAGCGTTTGTAATTGTTGGCTAGATGGCAAGTTACGCAACTGGCAAAGTGATCCTCATCAAGCCCCTTGCAATTCGCGCACAGTCAATAGGGGAATCAATTGGGGTCAGATCATCATTGTTTTGATCGATTAACAATGATTTAATTAGCGTATCACTAGCACCACACTTCACAAGCCAGCATCGTGTACGACACCATTCCTCTTTTTCCTCTCTCTCATGGCTTATTTCCCGACGGCATGCTGCCGCTTCAAATTTTTGAGGTGCGCTACCTCGATTTAATTAAGCGATGCCATCAACAGCAATTGCCTTTTGGTATAGCCTGGATCAAGGAAGGCAGTGAAGTTCAAGTGCCTGGCCAAGTACCATCTCTTCAAACTGTGGGCTGTATGGCGCACATTCGAGAATTTGAACAAGTCCAGCCCACTTTTTATCGCATCGTTTGTCAAGGCGGTTTGCGCTTTGAGTTGCATGACGTCAAACCAGGCCCCTATGGCGTGTGGCAAGGAAGCGTCTCTTATTTTCCGCAAGATCCTGAAGTGGAAGTGCCATTCAGCCTGCAAACTCATGCAGACCGACTTGGTAAAGTTATTGCGTCTGCACAGCAACAAGGTGTGATCGACAAGCTTCCCATTTTCTCTCCTTACCTCCTAGACCAATGCGGCTGGCTGGCCAACCGGTACGCTGAGGCCTTGCCCATCAGTGCAGAACTTAAGCTGAAACTCCTTGGCGAGTTAGATCCTTTGAAGCGTCTGGAAGAAGTGACACGCTTGCTGCAAGCTTCGGAATAAGAGAATCATGGCCTTGGAGACTTGTTAGAAAGCGTCCTGCTGGTCTTCAAGAAATCAACCAGCCTATCTCGCCAAACTTCATAGCCCTTTGCATTGGGGTGCAGGCCGTCAGTAAAATAGCTGGCAATCTGAATGCCATTTGCATCTGTAAACAAAGGATAAAGGTCAAGGTAGGCCGTGAATTTTGCAAACTCAGGTTGAATGGCAAGGGCCTTGAGCCGCTGATTCACGGCCAACACCACCTCTTTATTTTTACTTGCTTCATTTGTGGGAAGTAAAGATTGCAAAACAATGCGCGCATTGGGTTTGAGGGCATGCAATGCACGCAAATTGGCTAAAGTACCTTCAAAAATACTGTCAACAACGGGTTGTTCTGCTGCCCAGCTGTTGTTGATTCCCAGCATGACAATCATGAATTCTGGTTTGAGCTGTGGCGAATCTAACTGACCCATGCCACCTTGCGCCTTGGGCAAAATTCGGAACAATACATGCTCAAGGCGGTCACCTGAAATGCCAATATTCAAGGCATAGTTCTCGGTACCTGGATTTGCAAACGACTCATTCCAAATTTTCCGACCGTACTTTTGACCACTCACCCAAGGGTTGTCATCAAATAGCCAGAAGTCGGTAATTGAATCGCCAACGAAAAGCAATTTAACTGTACTGAGATTTTTAGAATCACGCAAAAATGTATTGATTTCGGTCTCACGCTTTTGCCAATGCTCAACGCGCGCAGTGGGTTGGCTTGATACAAATGCCGGTGCGCTACTGGCATTAAGTTGAGTGACAAGTGCAGAAATGAATAGCGTGAATAAGGCAAAACTGCGGAAAGAAAACCGGAAATATTTTGGCAATTGGTTTCTCCCAATTTAAAGTGACTGAAATAGCTTAACTAACTTTAAATTTTTTGAATTCCAAGCCTCTGCCTTGCGATTTCATTGATAGCTTCAGTGTCGTTGAGCACATATCCTTTTTCTAGCATTCTGGTCATGTACTGCTTGTTGTAGAGAAAGGCAATGATGAATTGCCAAAGTCCAAACGTAACGACAGTGATTGCCAAGTGCAAAAGTGCAACCAGCAACTCTCCTCGAAATATGGGGACAAACCATCCGAAAAATAGAAATGTCCAACTAAACCCGTAAAAACCTGGTTTCATGAGACCCGTTTGGGGGTGAATAAGTGCAACTCTTTTGGCCATGCTTGAACTTTACTCTTTTATTCATTTTTTGCAATTATCAAAGAAGCGGTATTGAAATGAAAAGTGTTTGAATACTTCAATGAAGCAGGATTGAAAAAACAAGCAACCCATTTGCTTCTAAATTTAATTCTTAGATTCTGGAACTGGCAAACCTCTATCGCTCATCACTTTTCGCAAGATATTGGGGTAATCGGTAATGATGCCATCCACTTTCCAGTCTATCAATTGACCCATCGAGGAAGCCTGATTGACTGTCCATGGAATGACTTTCAGTCCGAGCTGGTGCGCCTCTTTCAGTCTATCTTGTGTGAGGTATTTGTAGTTAGGGGCCCAAATAACACCAGTTGCATTGCCAGCTGATTTTTTAACCATTTGAGGCACAGATCCCTTGCTGTCAGTTAGCAAATGTCCCGCTGTCCAAGCACCATCCCGAATGGTGCTGTAGTTTGGAAAATCCATGGTGAGGTACACGGTTCGAACTTCGGGTGCTTCACGGTGCAAAATTTCAAGGGTGCGCCAGTCGAAACTTTGCACCATGATTCGGCGTGTGAAACCATATTGGCGAAACACAGACAAAATGACCTGAACAAAGGCTTCTGGCTGTAAGGTACTTTGAGGATTGTGAGGGTTGATCTTGGTTTCAATGTCAAATTGAATATCGTGAGCGCCTAATCGATTGACTAAATCAAAAACAGCGGCCAAGGTAGGAATGCGCTCACCATCTCGGGGTTGTTGGTTTGGAAATTCCTTGGCATAGGCATGATCAGGGTTCAATCGCCCCACATCATAGCTTTGAACAACCGATAGTTTCATGTTTTTAATTAGCGGTTCGTGGGCGGTAAGCCACTGACCATTGGCATTGCGAGTAACGGCAGGATTAAGCGCCGCATCATGTGAAATAACAGGCACGCCGTCTGCCGTAATAGCGATGTCCATTTCAAGAGTGCGAACCCCCATTTGAATGGCATTTTCAAAAGCTGCAAGCGTGTTTTCTGGCAACAAACCACGACCACCTCTGTGAGCTTGCAAGTCAAAGTATTGCGCAGATGCTTGAAAAGAAATGACAACTGCAAAAGTAAAAATACAAATTCTTTTGATTGCAAAAACTTGGTTTCGAATTTCCAAAAACATCACCAATCCTTCCATGTAAGGGGCATCACGCTCGCAGCAGGAAGCTCATGAGAGACAAGCTTATTTTTGTATTGAATTGAAAACTGCCTTTTTTGCGATGCACCATTCAATACAATCAATGCAATTGAATGGTCGTCGGCATTTTGAAAAGCAACCGTTTCGATACCTTTAGTGCCAAACGATGAATGAATTCTTTCAGCACCCTGCCGAACAAAACGACTTGCATGCGCAAGGGCATAGTAATTCAAGTTTTTTGTCACATTTCCAGATTCTGAATCGATTGTAACGACAGCCTTTATATCGCGAAAAAAATTTTGCGTTGACGGCTTCCGATCACTACTTACTTCAACCAATGCGGATCGGGTAATTGCCCAAACACCTGACGCAGACCCTGACTCCAACTGCTGCGTAAATCTCTGAAGTAGGTGTCTTCAGAGTCTATGCGATGCCGTTTAGTCACTTGCAAATCATTGGTTTTGATCATGGCGAGATCGATAGGCAGGCCTACCGACAAATTACTTTTGATAGTTGAGTCAAACGACACCAAGGCACATTTGACGGCCTGCGACATGCTGATGCCGGGCTGAATGACACGGTCCAAAATAGGTTT
>CANNNB010000229.1 GCA_947505995.1 Comamonadaceae bacterium | reverse complement strand
GAATTGCATGTCAATGGCGGCATGCATATGACCTGATAAAATCTCCTTTTTTACAACCCTCAGAGGGAATCCATGAGCGATATCGAAGCACGTGTCAAAAAAATCATTGCCGAACAACTCGGCGTCGAAGAGTCACAAGTCACACCCGAGAAAGCATTCGTTGCTGATCTGGGTGCAGACTCTTTGGACACCGTAGAACTGGTGATGGCTTTAGAAGATGAATTTGGCATTGAAATTCCAGACGAAGACGCTGAAAAGATCACCACGGTCAAAGCGGCGATTGACTACGCTCAAAGCAAAAAGGCTTGATCTGAGATGACCCGTCGCCGCGTTGTTGTCACGGGCCTGGGATGTATCAGCCCCGTTGGAAACACGGTGGCGGACGCATGGGCCAATCTCTTAGCGGGCCAATCTGGTATTGGCCTGATCAGCAAATTTGACACCTCCGCTTTCGCTTGCAGAATTGCAGGCGAGGTGAAGGGCTTCAACTTGGAGAAGTACATCAGTGCCAAAGAAGCGCGCACGATGGACACCTTCATCCATTTCGGCATTGCTGCTGCTGCACAAGCTGTAGAAGATGCTGGCTTGCCTACGGGCGAAGCCTTGGACGACGAGTTGGCAACACGCATTGCTTGCGTCATAGGTTCTGGCATTGGCGGTTTGCCCATGATTGAGCAAACCCATGTCGAGTACACAGCTCGGGGACCGCGCCGTATTTCCCCTTTCTTTGTGCCAGCTTCCATCATCAATATGATTGCTGGACATGTCTCCATGCGCTTTGGTTTCAAAGGCCCAAACTTGGCCGTGGTCACCGCTTGCACCACAGGTCTTCACTGCATTGGCGAAGCCAGTCGCATGATTGAATACGGTGATGCCGATGTGGTTGTGGCGGGTGGTTCAGAAGCCACCATTTCGCCATTGGGCTTGGGTGGTTTTGCTGCCATGCGCGCCTTGTCGACACGCAATGACGATCCTGCAGCAGCATCGCGACCTTGGGACAAAGACCGTGATGGTTTTGTCTTGGGTGAAGGCGCAGGTGTGATGGTGGTTGAAGAATACGAACACGCTAAAGCGCGCGGCGCCAAAATTTATGCCGAAGTTTGTGGCTACGGCATGAGTGCTGATGCGGGTCACATGACTGCGCCCAGCATGGATGGTCCTCGTCGTGCCATGGTCTCAGCCATGCGCAATGCGGGCGTGAACGCAGATCAAGTGGGTTACTTGAACGCCCATGGCACCTCGACACCTTTGGGTGATGTCAATGAAACCAATGCCATCAAAGCCGCTTTGGGAGATCACGCCAAGAAAACCTTGGTCAGTTCCACCAAATCCATGACCGGCCACTTGTTAGGTGGTGCTGGTGGCATTGAGAGTATTTTTACAGTCTTGGCCTTGCACCATCAAAAAGTGCCGCCCACCATCAATTTGGACAACCAAGACCCAGAATGTGATTTGGATTACTGCGCCAACATTGCACGCGATGTCAACATTGAATACGCGTTGAAAAACAATTTTGGTTTCGGCGGCACCAACGGCAGTTTAGTTTTTCGCCGGATTTAATTCACTTGAATCAAAACGCCCCATCGGTCGAATACCCGGTGGGGCGTTTCGTTTGGGGCGCATGTTTGGCGTTGGTTTTTGCGGCGCTTTCTATGCTGGGACTTGTTATGGGTCTAACCAGTGGCCTGTTTGAACTTTGGCAAGCAGCAAGCTTGGGCGGTACCTGGTTGCTGCTCTCTACTTTTTCCTTGCTCACTTTAAGAAGTCAGCAGGGCAAAAGTTGGCTTTGTTGGGATGGCCATGAATGGCAAATTGTGTCCTTGCTTTCTCTACCAGTGCCGCCAACTTCACAGGAGTCAACGCCATCTCCTGGCTTACGCTTAAATCAACCCCCAGTTGATCTTGCTTTGCATGACGGTTACGCAATCAGCGTACATTTGGATTTTCAGCAATACTTGCTTGTCTCATTGGCCAGTCCGATATCAGCCACGCAGTGGTTTTGGGTTTCAAAGAGTGCATTCCCTGAGCGCTGGCATGGATTTCGTTGCGCTGTATATTCGCACTTCAAATGAGTTTTCTTTCCAGTGAAACAATTGGAGTTATGTGTGTTTATGAAAAAGATGAGTCTTAAATCGCCAAGTGTTCTGCTGACAATGTATTTGTCACTAGGACTTCTAACCACAGTTCTTGCCCCCAGTGTTTCACTTGCCCAGCAAGCCGTTGTGAAAGGCTTGCCTGACTTTACGGAACTGGTCGAACAAGTAGGGCCGTCGGTCGTCAATATTCGCACTCTGGAAAAAGTTCGCAGCCAAAACAACAATGGCAATGGCATGGATGAAGAAACCCAAGAATTGTTCCGCCGATTCTTTGGTATCCCAATGCCAAATACACCCAACAACCCTAATGCGCCAAAGCAAGCGCCTCGTCAGGGCAGAACACCTGTTCCTGAGGAGACTCAACCTAGGGGGGTTGGCTCAGGGTTTATCTTAAGTGCTGATGGCCTGATCATGACCAATGCGCATGTGGTTGATGGCGCAGATGAAGTGCTTGTCACGTTGACTGACAAACGCGAGTTCAAGGCCAAAATCATTGGTGTTGATAAACGCACGGATGTGGCTGTTGTCAAAATTCAAGCAACAGGACTTCCTGCAGTGAAGGTGGGTGATGTGTCACGCTTGAAAGTGGGCGAGTGGGTCATGGCCATTGGTTCACCTTTCGGCCTTGATAACTCAGTCACAGCGGGCATTGTTAGCGCTAAGCAACGCGACACGGGTGACTATTTGCCTTTTATCCAAACCGATGTTGCCATCAACCCAGGCAATTCAGGAGGGCCACTCATCAACATGCGGGGTGAGGTGGTGGGGATCAATAGCCAAATTTATTCTCGCTCCGGCGGATTCATGGGCATTTCTTTTTCCATTCCGATGGACGAGGCCATGCGCGTCAGTGAGCAATTGCGTGCCACTGGCCGCGTCACCCGTGGTCGTATTGGCGTTCAAATTGAGCCAGTGACCAAAGAGCTTGCTGAATCGATTGGTTTAGGTAAAGCACAGGGTGCACTTATTAATCGCATTGAGGCCGGTGCGCCTGCTGACAAAGCGGGATTAGAAGCTGGCGATGTGATCCTCAAGATCGATGGCAAGCCCATTGAGAAGTCTTCCGACTTACCTCGATTGGTTGGGAATACAAAGCCAGGCACGAAAAGTAACTTGACCATTTTCAGAAGAGGCGCAACCAAAGAGTTGAGCATCGTGATTGCTGAGTTAGAGCCCGAAAAAGTGGCCAAGCGTGTAGCCGAGCCAGAGGAAAAGCCAAAGGCGGCTAATTCTGTTCAGGGTTTGGGCCTGGTAGTGGCCGAATTGACCGATTCGCAAAAAGCGGAATTGAAAATCAAAGGCGGTGTCAGGGTCGAAAGTTTAATGGAGCCCGCTATCAAGGCTGGTTTGAGAGAAGGCGATGTGATTTTGGCTGTGGCCAACATGGACATTAGCCAAGTCAAAGATTTTTCAGCCGCTATGGGCAAGCTAGACAAGTCAAAGCCTGTGAGTGTGCTGTTTAGGAGGGGTGACATAACCAGATACGCCTTGATTCGCCCAATTCCTTGATCTTGCGCTTGTCAAGAGCCCCTTTCAAATCACAGGGCTTCCCACCTTTGAAAAATATTTTTTTGTTGGCGCCTACTAACTTTTGGACAATGTGATTTTCGAAAATGGTTAAAATCTTGGCACTTGGACCAATATTCATGTCAAAAAAAGCAGGGGTGGATTCACAATGTGGGATGTCCCACATCAGTCCACCGGTGATCCACAGAACACCCACAAGTTATTCATGCTAAGTAAGCCTTAATTGTGAATAAGTTGTGTATAAGTTTTGTGTTGCAAGCTTGCAACGACCTGCAAAGTGCTGTTTTGGGGCTGTACGTGTCTGGCTTTTTGCCTACAATGAAGTCCCAACTATCGCAGTTGCCATTGATTGTTGGTTCAGGGCGCGTCCTCATTCGACGCGCCCTTTTTTCTTGTCT
>CANNNB010000228.1 GCA_947505995.1 Comamonadaceae bacterium | reverse complement strand
GACACACCGCATGATGTCAAGCTCAAGCGTTTGCACCATTTGCAAGCCACCATTGAAGCCAATGTGAAACGCATTGGCGACAGTCGCCTGAACACGGTGCAACGCATTTTGGTGGAACGCCCAGCGCGCAAAGACGCCACCGAAATGGCGGGCCGCACCGAGTGCAACCGCGTGGTTAACTTCCCGGCAGGGCCCAACGGTATGCGCTTGGTGGGTCAGATGGTAGACGTGCGAATTAGCACTGCTTTGTCACATTCATTGCGCGGCGAGTTGGTTCTCACAGAATCAACACTTTCCACCCATTAAGCAATGGCGGCGAAAGTTGCCATGTTCAATGCGCGGCCTGCCCGCCAATGACCAGTTGTAAACATAGACTTGCGCACTCACAGTTTGCGGGCCTTCAGGATGCTGCCACTGCACCTGAATGGGCACACGCAAGTACATTGAGTTTTCAATTGAATCAGGGTTCACTTCTTCTAACTCGTCCAAACCTTGCCATTGCGCAGGCTCAATTTGGTACAACTCGCCATGCACAGGGCCAAGAGATTGCGACCACTCACCCTGCACACTGAGCGCGGGATATTCGCCCATGTCAAACAAGGCTGCTTGAATACTGGCTTCGCCCAAACAAGTTGCACCTGCCATGTGATGGTGGTTACTCAGGCCCGACAGCAAAGTGCCGTAAACAAACAAAAGATTTTCAGAATTCATACTTTGTTTCAAAAAGTGGCTCCGCATCGTTTGTACTGGGGCCAGAAATGAACTGCTCGTCAGCTTAAATCATTTTCTTTCCCAGCATTTTGCGTTAAAGTGATTTGATGAGAGCAGAACAAAATGAGCGCGTCACGCGCATAGGCCCCGGCACCCCTTGTGGACAAGTCATGCGTCACTACTGGCACCCTGTGGCTTTGCTGGATGAGTTCAATCCGGCGCTAGATCCGCGCATGGGCGTTCGAGCCGTCAAGGCTGTCAAATTGCTAGGCCAAGATTTGGTCTTGTTCAAAAACACACAAGGCGAATTTGGTTTGCTAGACCGCGACTGTCCACACCGCGGAGCCGACCTGGCCTTCGGCCGCAATGAAGGCGATGGCCTTCGTTGCCCCTTTCATGGTTGGAAATTTGACGTCACAGGCCAATGCCTAGAAACGCCAGCCGAGCCCAAAGGTAGCGTTTTGTGCACCCGCATCAAGCAGCGCAATTACCCCGTCCAAGAACGCAGTGGCATTTTGTTTGCCTGGATGGGCGCTGAAGACAGTACGCCGCCGCCCTTACCAGAACTCGATTGTTTCAAAGCACCTGGCACTCACACCTTCGCCTTCAAGGGCTTGTGGCATTGCAATTGGCTTCAAGCATTTGAAGTGGGCATTGACCCTGCCCATGCTTCTTTCTTGCACCGGTTTTTCAACGACGCCTCGCTTGAAGACAGCTACGGCAAGCAATTTCGTGGTGCCAGTGCCGGCGAGATAGAAGGTGAAAAATGGCCCATGACAAAGGTCATGCGCGAGTTTGATCAGCCCGATATTTCTTTCACAGAAATGCCCTACGGCTTGCAACTGACCACGCTCAGGCCCCTGAACGAAAAACTCACTCATGTTCGCATTACAAATTCCTTGTTTCCAAATACATTTGTAATTCCTTTATCGGAAACCATGACCATCACCCAAATGCACGTGCCAGTCGATGACACGCGCACTTACTGGTATGCGGTGTTCACCAGTTTTGCCAGTCCCGTCAACAAAGAAGCCATGCGCAAGCAACGCTTAGAAGCAGTCACTTTGCCCGACTACATTCCAAAATCTGGCCAACACAACCAATGGGGCTTCAACCCAGAAGAGCAAATGACCCGCACCTTTTTAGGCATGGGCGAAGACGATATCAATGTGCATGATCAGTGGGCTTGCGAAAGCATGGGCGCCATCCAAAACCGCACACGCGAACATTTGGGCACCTCCGACAAAGTGATCATTGCCAACCGGCGCATTTTGTCCAAAGCCATTGACGATGTGGCGGCAGGATTACTCCCACCTGGTTTTGCCAACCCTGAAGTGGCCGCAGCTCGAACGGGTCCGGACACAGTGGATGGCATTGCACCCGCCCACAACTGGCAAACATGGTCCACCGATACCATGCAAGCCAAACGCGATGGTGCACCTTGGCATGCTTCATTGACCAAAGCCGCATGACTTTAAAACGCAGCAGTTTTGCCGAGCAATGCGGTCAGAATACACCTCACCGTCAAGCTGAAGTTCAACGAGTTTTGGCATTGGCCCAAGCCTCAGGCCTTGAATGGATACGTTTGGTGTGGTGCGATGTGCACGGAAGTTTGCGCGGCAAAACTTGGGTCGCCTCCGAGCTAGCCACTGCCTTCTCAGATGGCATGGGCATGGTCAGCACCTTGTTGCTCAAAGACACTTCAGACCGCACTGTGTACAAAGTGTTTGAAGCCCAAATCAAAAATGAATTGCCAGGCTTTGAAGGGGCCAGCAATGTCATGCTTTTGCCCGATCCCAGTACTTTCAAAATACTGCCCTGGGCCGAAAAAACTGGATGGCTTTTATGCCAACCGTGGTTCCCAAATGGTCAATCTGTGCCATATGACTCGCGCCGCATTTTGCAAAGTGCGCTTGAGAAACTGGCCACCAGAGGCTGGGGTATGAAATGTGGTCTTGAAGTTGAGTTTCACATTTACAAACTCAAAGAAGCAGAACATGGTGATGATGCCGACCCGGCGCAAGCTTCGTGGCCAGGGCTCGCTCCCCAAGTCAGCCTGATTCACCCAGGCTACAACTTACTTAACGAGCTGTGGTTTGACCGCGCAGAGCCCGCACTTCGCATCGTGAAGCAAACCGCACAAGATTTAGGCTTGCCTTTGTTGTCCCTCGAAATTGAATTGGGGCCCAGCCAAGTAGAAGCCGTTTTCAAAGCCACCGATGCCATGACGGCCGCCGATAACATGGTCTTGTTTAGAAGCTCGGTCAAGCAAGCTTTGCGACGCGCCGGTTATCACGCCACCTTCATGTGCCGTCCGCCCTTTGACAACATCATGAGCAGCGGCTGGCACTTGCACCAATCGCTGTATGACTTGTCTGCTGGGCACAATCTTTTTGCACGAACTTCACCACAAGACATTCAAGAAATCGAAGCGTTTAGGGTCAATGATGCACGCCACACGCTGACCAACATGGGCGCACATTATTTGGCAGGCTTGTTGGCGCATGGCCAAGGCATGACGTCTTTGTGCACCACCACCGTGAATGGCTTTGGCCGTTTCAAACCCAACGCACTTGCACCGCAAGCCATTTTGTGGGGCCGCGACAACCGGGGTGCCATGCTCAGAGTGGTTGGCGGCGCAGGCGACCTTGCCACGCGCATTGAAAACAGGTTGGGCGAGCCAGCAGCCAACCCCTATCTGTACATGGCCTCGCAAATTTGGGCTGGATTAGATGGCATTGACAATTCTTTAACTGCGCCCGAGGCCACAGAAACACCTTATGCCGAGAGTAGCTTGGGCCTGCCGGTCACACTGGGCGAAGCCCTAACGCACTTAGACGCAGACACCGTTTTGAATGCAGGCTTTGGCCGAGATTTTGTGCGCTATTACCAGCGCATCAAACAGTCTGAGCAAACTCGCTTCAATGACGCCGAAGACCCTGTTGAATTTCACCGGCGCGAATACTTCAGCCGCATATAAAGCCTGCCCCGCGCACTGGTACTGGGCAACTTAGGTCATCGGCTGTTAGCGCTTCATGCCGGGAAAACCGCCTCCGCCACCCATACCGCCAAAGCCGCCCATGCCCTTCATGCCGCCCAAGCGCTTCATCATTTTCATCATGCCGCCGCCTGACATTTTTTTCATCATGTCTTGCATTTGCTCAAACTCTTTCAGCAAGCGGTTGACGTCTTGCACCTGAACGCCCGCACCCATGGCAATTCGGCGCTTGCGTGTGGCCTTGATGAGTTCTGGTTTGCTGCGCTCCCTGAGCGTCATGCTGTGAATGATGCCCTGCTTGCGGGCAATGTCTTTTTCAGCTTTGCCCAAATCCATGTTGCCCGCTTTGGCCGCCAGTTGGCTGGGCAATTTGTCCATCAAACTCGACAAACCACCCATCTGTTTCAT
>CANNNB010000227.1 GCA_947505995.1 Comamonadaceae bacterium | reverse complement strand
GGGGTCCCATGCGGGCGCACCCAAAATTTTGGCGCCCAGTCTTAAGTAGCCCCTAATTAAAGCGGGTGGCTCTACCGGCAAGTCCGAGTCCAGTTCTTCAATCGGAAGTGGCAAGCGGGGTAAAGCATGAAACTCAATGGACGCCAAGTTTGTTTTCGAAAGCTGCTTCCACATGCTGGCAGCAGCATCGCCACTCACAATGCCGTTGTGCAGCATGGGGATGCTGGCACAGCCAATCATGGTGTCCAACTGATTGCGTGCCATAAATTCAAACAAGGCCCCCCAAAGGGCCAGAATAACACCACCATGGCGGTGCTCGGCGTGCACACAACTTCTGCCCAACTCCACCATGCGCTCGCGCATGAAGCGCAGACGTGTTAAATCAAATTCTGTGTCTGTATAAGTACCACCCACTCGTTTGGCTTGGGCTGGGGTTAAGACACGGTAAGTACCAATCACGGTACCAGAATGACCATCGCGAACCAAGAGGTGCTCACAATAGTCATCGAAGAGATCGATATCGTGTCCCGCCATGGTTTGTGGCAACCTTGCACCCATTTCTTTGACAAAAACGTCGTAGCGCAGCCTTTGGGCTTCTCTTACTTCGTCTTGATGTTTAGCCCAACTAACTTCGACGGAAGATGTCGAATTTTTTGAGTTGCTGGCTGTATTTTGATTTTGAAGGCTTTGATGAAGCGATCCCTGAGGCAAAGCAATTTGCGAAATCGGGAAAGCGGGGCTAGGCAATTCTTTCATCATGGTCTCCCAAGTTGTTCTTAACTTGGAAGTTGATCATGCAGGGCATGAGTTTCACTAAGATTGCAAAAAAGTTAAATATTTGTGACAAACTTCATTTAAAAAAATACACAAACACCCTTCCATCAAAAAACTGGAATGATTTTCTGTCAATATCTATCCATGAAAAATACAAATTTACCATCGGTCACAAAACCATCTGCGAGAAGAATTCAAGTTCGACAGTCTGGTGTTCACGGCAAGGGTGTTTTTGCACTTCAAGACATCCCAAAAGGCGAAAAGATCATTGAATATGTTGGCGAAATTATTTCAGCTCAAGAAGCTGAGGACAGACACCCGCACGATCCAAAAGATCCGAACCATACTTTTTATTTTCAAATTGATGAAGACCGCGTAATTGATGCTTTGCATGGTGGCAACTCAGCTCGCTGGATCAACCATTGTTGTACGCCCAATTGCAAACCTGAAGTTGACGATGGACGCGTATTTATCAAGGCCAAGAAAAATATCCTTGCGGGTGAAGAGCTCAATTATGACTACGGCCTCATTATTGATGAACCCATTACAAAAAAATTAATTGCTCAATATCCTTGTTGGTGTGACAGCCCAAAGTGTCGAAAAACTTTATTGGCCAAAAAGTCAAAATCAGACAAATCAAAAGACAAAGAGAAGATGGCAGAAATTCGGAAAACCATCAAAAAATTAAAGGCCAAATTAAAACGATTAGGTCATTGAAATTCGCATTGACGAAGGTGCGGCCCAAAGTCATACCTTGCAAATTCTCATACAACATGGCCAACAAACCTGTATTCGTTAAAACTGGGTGACGACAGCTACGTTCCTGGCCATTGTTTGGTGCACCGGGCAAATTTAATGACACAATAACTTCATTCAAGAAGCACTGTCATGACAATAGAAATACACCCACTTGATTTGGCCACGAACCTAGAGCAGAACATCGAAGGGTTGTGGTTAGGTCATACGCAAGCAGATTACAGCAATATGGTCGGCCCCTTTGGTGGCGTCACCTCTGCTGTCCTACTGAATGCTGTCCTAAAGCATCGAAACCGCTTAGGAGACCCTGTTTCACTCACTGTGAACTTTGCGGGGCCTATTGAAGATGGTCCTTTCACTATCAAAGCCCAAGCCGTTAGAACCAATCGCTCCACACAGCACTGGTGCATGACACTTTTCCAGCACGATGGTCAAATTGCCACCACAGCAAGTGCTGTTTTTGCCATTCGTCGCGAAACTTGGCATTCAACAGAATTGGATTATCCAATTCGGCAGCCTGCTTTGGAGATGGCGAGGGCAGATACGTCCAAAGCGCCTGAGTGGACTCGTCGATATGACATGCGGCCCATCAAAGGTCTCATGATCGATGGACAACAACCAAACCATGAACCAGATGCAGTTACAGAATTTTGGATTCAAGATGACCCACCGCGGCCACTCGATTTTTTATCACTAACGGCCATCTGCGACTCATTTGTTCCGCGTATTTTTGTGCGTCGAATGGGTAGATTTCCAGCGGGAACCATTTCCCTCACCACGCATTTTCATGCTGACTCAGCTTTACTCAGTTCACAAGGTACAAATCACCTATTGGGACTTGCACGAGCGTCTAACTTTGGTCTGGGCTACCATGATCAATCGGCTGAAATTTGGAATGACCACCAACAATTGCTTGCTACCAGCCATCAAGTGGTTTATTACAAAGCCTAGGCAGATTGAGCGCCAGCAAGGTGGCTGTTTTGGCGTAATGGAGAATGGCCGCTCATGAGCCAAACTAGCAGTTCTTTCACAGATCGAATACTTTCGCCAAAAGGCAGCACACCAGAACCTCTGAAATACAAACCTTTTTGCAAATCACCCATGAGGGCGTGACCAAGCTGCTGGTCGATGCAAAACTGCCCCATCTTGGCATGACCATCACGCAGCCCGCAGTGTTGCAAGCAGTCAAACGACATGTTGCACTTTTTTTTCACATGCGCGCGATCTTGCAATTTTGATTCAATTCGAATGTACTTTTCTAACCACGGCGTTTTGACTGCCCTGGCAGGCAAGCCCGCCACACTGATAAATTCTTGCAAGTCTTTGGGATCGGCCTGTGCCAAAATTTCTTTAAAGCCCAAGGGCGCATCGCACTCCTGCGTCACAGCAAACGCAGTACCCAACTGAACGGCTGATGCGCCAAGCGTCTGTAAGCGAAGAATGTCTTCACGGCAAGTAATACCCCCAGCAGCTATTAAAGGAATTTGCCCTTCCAGCCCTGCTGTTTTGAAAAATTCAAGGATGGCAGGAATGGCCACTTCAAAATTGAAACGGGGGTCATTGAGGTCTTCAATGTTGGCTGCGCCTAAATGGCCACCGGCCAACTTAGGATGCTCAATGACAATGGCCGAGGGCAAACGCCCTTTTTTTTCCCACTTGCGAACGACCAACTGCACGCCCCTGGCATCCGACAAAATAGGAATGAGTGCTGTATTTGGGAAGTCTTTGGCCAATTCTGGCAAATCCAAAGGCAAGCCAGCGCCCACCACGATGGCATCGGCGCCCGAGGCCAAGGATTGTGCAACATAGCCCGCATATTGATTCAATGCCTTCATGATGTTGACCGCTATCAGACCTCTGCCATTGGACAGCATTTGCGCTTTTTTGATTTCACGGTCCAGGGCTGTCAAATTGGCCGATTCAATTTGTTGCCTTGCATCAGATTCCTTGTCCAAATGACCCGTGAGCGCCATCAGGTCAGGGTGCAATCGACGCAAATCCACCGATGAAATGGTGCCCACTGCGCCTAGGTTGGCAACAGTGCCGGCCAGACCGCCGGCTGAAACGCCGACCCCCATGCCGCCCTGCACCACCGGAAGCAAATTTTTGCCATGGAGTTGGAGCATCTTCAAGCCAGATTCAAGACAACTTTGCTGGAGTGTCTCGAACGCGGGCAATTCATTGATCAGCATATTCACAGTCTTTGCACAAAGGTCATTGGATAGAAGGATTCAGCCCATGACTGTGCGCCTTACAGTGCCATTGAAGCTATGCGATAGGTCAACAAAAACGAATATTCAAGGCGCAAAACGGCCTTGTGAAAACTGTGTTTTTCAAAGAAACTTGAAGCCCATCTTCAGAGCTCGCCGCATGATGGGCAAGACTTGTCCGGGCATCATGAGCATGGCGGCAAAGTCAAATTGCGTTTTGACCACACCCCGCTCGTGGCTGAATTCCTTGAAACCGTAATGTCCGTGCGCGCGGCCGATGCCTGAATTGTTAACGCCACCGAAAGGCAAATTACCTTGCAAGAACTGCATGAGTGAATGGTTCACGCATGCGCCTCCAGATGTAATTTGCGTTAAGGTT
>CANNNB010000226.1 GCA_947505995.1 Comamonadaceae bacterium | reverse complement strand
GGTTTGCGTGCCATTGGGTGCCCGATTGATTCGGCGCAACAATTCTTGTCTGGCAGGCTCGACTATTTTGAAAAGTGCTACTAGACTTTCATCGTCGTATTTATCGGCATACAGCTGGGCTGCCTGTAAAACATCGATAGGATCAGGACTGAATTTGTGGGCTAAAAATTCAAAGAATTTCAGCTGGTCTGGCTTGTTTAGCAGTTGGAACTGTTCTACAAACTTTGCAGCAATGCTTTGTGCATTGGCTTCGCCCTTCTCTGAAAGCAAGCTTAGCGCAATTTTTTGGGCGGATTCAAGTGATTTGGTTTTGGTGAACCGTTCAAACATGCTGGACCTAATGTGTGTGCTTTTAGAAATGATACGGGTAAGATATGCGAGCGACAATCAACATGTTGCCTGAAATTGTTGACACACAACAAAGCTAGGGAAAACGCTCATTATTCTCTGAAGGTCATTCAAAAATGCACAACGACATCCCTCAGTTAAGGCACATATTGAAGTCTGCAAAAACCATTGCTGTGGTAGGACTCTCCGCTCAATGGAATCGACCCAGCTATTTTGCAGCCAAATACATGCAAGAGCATGGCTACAAAATTATCCCTGTAAATCCACGTTATGCAGGTCTAGGCCAGTTTCCAGCTGAAGATATTTTGGGACAAAAGTGCTACGCCAGTCTGTTAGATATTCCAGAGCCCGTCGACATGGTCGATGTCTTTCGCAAAACCGAAGACGTCTTGCCCATTGCCCAAGAGGCTTTTCAAATTGGCGCGGCCTGTTTGTGGCAGCAACTGGGGGTGGAAAACCAAGAAGCCAGTGAGTTGTTTCTCAATCAAGGTAAAAATTCTGTGACCAATCGTTGCGTCAAAATTGAACACGCGCGAATTTTTGGCGGGCTCAACTGGGTTGGGGTCAACACCGGCATCATCTCTGCAAAACGTCCAATAGATTGAGCCTAAGCATGAGCGATCACAACTTTCGCCCCGAGACATTGGCCATTCACGCTGGCCAAATTCCAGATGCCGCCACGGGCGCTCGCGCCCTGCCCATTTATCAAACCAGCAGCTTTGTTTTTGACAGCGCAGATCATGCCGCCTCTTTGTTTAACCTCCAAACGTTTGGCAATGTCTATTCAAGGCTCAGCAACCCTACTGTTGCTGTTTTAGAAGAGCGCGTGGCCGCCTTAGAAGGTGGACGAGCAGGGGTTGCCTCTGCATCGGGTATGGCTGCTGAATCCATGGCGCTCATGACCATTTTGCAGTCGGGCGATCATGTGGTGGCAGCCAGCGCTTTGTATGGGGGTTCTGTCACTTTACTGGCCGTTAGCTTGGCCAAGTTTGGCATCCAAACCACCTTTGTAGACGCAAGCAAGGCCGATGCCTTTGCGGCTGCCATACAACCCAATACCCGCGCCATATTTGCCGAAAGTTTGGGCAATCCAAGCATGTTGGTTCTGGACATTGCAGCCATTGCAGACGTTGCGCATGCACATGGTTTGCCCCTGATCATTGACAACACGGTGCCCAGTCCATTTCTATGCAATCCGATTACATTTGGCGCTGATGTGGTGGTGCATTCAGCCACCAAGTATTTAGCGGGACACGGCACGACCTTGGGCGGTGTCATTGTAGAAAGCGGCAAGTTTCCCTGGGACAACGGCAAATTTCCGGGGATGACCGAGCCTTCGCCGGGCTATCACGGTGTTAAGTTTTACGAAACCTTTGGCGACTTTGGTTTCACCATGCGCTGCCGGATGGAGTGCTTGCGTGTTTATGGAGCCTCACTCAGCCCCATGAGTGCTTGGCAAATTTTGCAGGGCGTTGAAACCCTGCCCTTGCGCATGGAAAGACACTGCAGCAACGCATTGGCCGTAGCACAATATTTACAAAACGATGCACGTGTTGCTTGGGTCAATTACCCAGGCTTGCCAGATCACCCTCAACATGCCCTGGTCAACAAACAAATGCGTGGCGCGTCGGGCCTGTTGGCTTTTGGTGTGAAGGGTGGTTTAGCCCAAGGAGTAAAGTTCATTGAAGCAGCTAGGTTCATGAGCCACTTGGTCAATATTGGCGATACCCGCACCCTTATCAGTCACCCTGCTAGCACCACGCATCGCCAACTCAATGAAGAACAACAATTGGCGGCCGGCGTTGGCCCCGACATGATTCGAATTTCGGTGGGCTTGGAGCATATCGATGATATTTTGTGGGACATCGATCAAGCCTTAAATGCGGCTAGCCAGACAACCGTTCATGGAGTTTCAAAATGACAAGCATCTTTGATCAAGACCTCGATCAAAATTCAGCCAATTTCACAGCGCTTTCGCCAGTGAGTTTTGTCGAGCGAAGTGCCGAGGTCTTTGGCGATTTATGCTCGGTTGTGCATGGCCAACGAACATACACATGGGCCCAAACGCGAAATAGATCTGCACGACTTGCCGCAGCACTTCAATCAGTGGGCGTCAAACGCGGCACCACGGTCAGCGCTATGTTGCCCAACATTCCCGAGATGGTGGAGGTTCACTATGCGGTACCTGCTCTCAACGCCGTGCTCAACCCGATCAACACCCGACTCGATGCTGCCCTCATTGCCTGGCAGCTCAATCACTGCGAATGCGCTGTGCTCATTACAGACCGAGAGTTTGCACCTGTGATGGCCAAAGCCCTGGACATTTTGAAAACTCAATTTGACAGATCCATTGTGGTGATCGATGTTTGCGACTCTGAATACACAGGCCCTGGTGAACAGCTAGGACAATTTGAATATGAAGCTTGGCTTGCATCGCACGCACCTCTGTCCAAATTAGAAGGTCCGCAAAACGAGTGGGATGCCATTGCCGTCAGCTACACCAGCGGCACCACAGGTGACCCAAAAGGTGTTGTCACACATCACCGCGGCGCATACCTGAACGCAGTGAGCAATGTGGCCACTTGGACCATGCCGCACTTTCCCACTTATTTGTGGACCTTGCCTATGTTCCATTGCAACGGCTGGTGCTTTCCTTGGACGGTGGCCATGCTGGCCGGCACGCACGTTTGCTTGCGGCGCGTAGAAGCCCAACCCATCTTAGACGCCATGCGACAACACAAGGTCAATCACTACTGCGCAGCCCCCATCGTTCACAGCCTGATCTACAACGCCCCAGAAAGCATGCGGGCTGGCATTGACCAGCAAGTGCGGGGCATGGTGGCGGGTGCAGCACCCCCTGCCGCCATGATTGAAGGTATGGCCAATATCGGCTTTGACATCACGCATGTATACGGCTTGACAGAAGTCTACGGGCCCGCCAGCGTAGCAGTCAAACGCGAGTCTTGGGCCAACGAAAGTCTGACAGAACAAACTCGCTTGAATGGAAGACAAGGTGTGCGGTATGTGCTTCAAGAAGGCATGGCCGTGATGGACCCTGAAACCATGGCTGAATGCCCTGCTGATGGCACCACCATGGGCGAGATCATGTTCAAGGGCAACATTGTGATGAAGGGCTATTTGAAAAACCCACGCGCCACCCAAGAAGCTTTTGCAGGCGGCTGGTTTCACACCGGCGACTTGGCCGTGATGGAACCCGATCGCTATGTGAAAATCAAAGACCGCAGCAAAGACATCATTATCTCGGG
Organism: Comamonadaceae bacterium; assembly: GCA_947505995.1. The sequence goes on along the minus strand of CANNNB010000226.1, from coordinate 508 downwards.
CGGTGAAAACATCAGCTCTCTCGAAGTAGAAGACGCCCTCTATCGCCACTCTGCTGTGTTGACATGCGCTGTCGTTGCCAAACCAGACCCCAAATGGGGCGAGTCACCCTTGGCATTTGTCGAAGTCAAATCGGGAGCTTCAGTGTCTCAGGCAGACCTGATAGCGCATTGCAAAAACTTATTAGCCAGCTACAAAGTACCCAAAGAAATTCGCTTTGAGGAAATTCCAAAAACCTCTACAGGCAAAATTCAAAAATTCCAATTGCGCGAACGCGCCAAAAATGCCAACTGAATTCAAAAGGAATCACCATGACACACCCAGACGCCCCCTTGGTTCTTCGGCACGACGACGATCGCGGCGTGTGCACCCTCACCTTGAATCGGCCAGCCGCTTTCAACGCATTGAGCGAGGAGATGTTGACTGCCTTGCAAAGCGAGCTCGACAACTTATCCAAAAGCCAGAAGCTGAGGGTTCTTGTGATTGCGGCGGCTGGCAAAGCTTTTTGTG
>CANNNB010000225.1 GCA_947505995.1 Comamonadaceae bacterium | reverse complement strand
GATTTGTTCACGGGCATGTATGCCTCCGTTGGCATTTTGGCTGCATTGAGGCATGCCGAAAAAACAGGTGAGGGCCAGTATGTCGACATGGCTTTGTTGGACACGCAAGTGGCCATGCTGGCCAATTTAGGCGCCAACTATTTGGTCAGTGGCAAAACCCCAGGCCGCGCGGGCAATGCGCATCAAAACATCGTGCCCTATCAAGTGTTTGAAGTACAACCCGCGTTGAAGGCAGAGACTCATGCGCGCGACCATCTGATATTGGCCGTTGGCAATGATGGACAGTTTGCCAAATTTTGTGATGTGGCGGGCCACCCCGAATTGGCAAATGATTCGCGCTTTAGCAAGAACTCGGAGCGGGTGAAAAACAGACAGGTGCTGGTTCCACTTCTCGAGGAAATCATGCTGACGCGGACCAAAGCGCAATGGCTGCCGGCCCTTGAATCGGCCAAAGTTCCTTGCGGTGCCATTAACAATCTGTCAGAGGTCTTCGCCGACCCCCAAGTCGCTGCCCGCAACATGATCAACACGTGGCAGCACCCACATCAAAAAGATTTGCGCTTGGTGGCCAGTCCTTTGAAGCTCAGCCTCACACCTGTGCGCCAAGAACATGCGCCGCCGCAATTGGGGCAACACACCCCACAACTGCTCAACGAAGTGCTGGGATACACAGATGCTCAGATTGAAAAACTTCAAAGCAAAGGCGTAATCTGATGGCCCAATACTTGTTGGTTCACGGAGCTTGGCATGGTGCGTGGTGTTGGCAACATGTCAGTGAAGGCCTCATTCGTGCAGGCCACAGCGCACATGCCTTGACGCTCACTGGCCTAGGCGAGCGATCCCACTTGCTGCACCGAGGCATTGATTTAGAAACCCATGTGCAAGATGTTTTGCAAGCGCTGGATGCACAAGAGATGCAAGAAGCCATTTTGGTGGTGCACTCTTATGCCGGCATGCTGGGCACAGCGGTTGCAGACAGACGCGCACATCGGTTAAAGCATTTGGTCTACCTTGACGCAGTGGTTCCCAAGCCAGGCGAGAGTTGGAGCAGCACGCATGCCAGTGCCACGCAAAAGTCACGTATAGATGCTATGTCCGAAAGCATCAACAACAGTTTTCCACCACCCGACCCTTCTTTGTTTGGTCTAGCTGGCGAGGATTACGATTGGGTACAAAGGCGACAAACACCGCATCCCGGCGGGACTTACCAGCATGTGCTGAACTTTGACGCGGCTCGGGTTGCAAGTGTTCCTCGCACCTTCATCAACTGCACTGCGCCCCCACTGGCAACAATCGATGCCGCGCGTCGCCGTGTACTTGACCCCCATTTTTGGGATGGCCTTTGGATTCATAACGCCCGTGTGATTGAAATGAAAACTGGACACGATCCGATGATCAGTGCCCCGAAAGAGTTGACAGCGCTGCTGTTGGCATGCGCTGATCAATAAGCATCAGTCCTTGCGGAAATTGTCGTGACAGTTTTTGCAGGTGGCGCCGGCGGGTCCAAACGCTGTTTTCAACGCATCGACATTGCCTAGCTTGGCTGCGGCAGAAACTTTAACCAGCTCGGCTTGCATTTTGTCTGCAGCATCTTTGAACTTGGCGGCGTCCTTCCAAATTTCTGGCTTGGCCCGTGTTTCACCTTTGTCTGAACCCTCGGGGAAAGCGGTCCAGTGCAATTTAGACATGGCCAATGCAATGTCAGCATTTTCTGCTGCGGCTTTTGCGTCATAGGGCGCTCTGCCTGCGACCATAGCGCCAACACGACCAAAGTGAGCGCCCATGATGGTGAAGCTGGCTTTGCGGTATTTGATGGCATCTTCTGGTTTTGCAAATTGCGCTGCCGCTGGAAGTGCCAGCAAAACAGACAACAAAACTGAAACGAAAGCGAAATGTTTTTTCATACATATTCCTAATGGCATTGATCTAATTTATAGTTTCCCATGATTTTAAAACCCTTGCAGACTGCGCCTTTTGTATTGAAAGTCATTGCATGATTCAGCTTCGCATTTGGGATTGGCCCACTCGCATCTTCCATTGGGCACTGGCCATATTGGTCGTGGCTTTGGTCATTACGGGCAATTTGGGTGGCAACGCCATGGTGTGGCATTTCAGATGTGGTTATGCAGTTTTCAGCCTGCTTATTTTTAGATTCATCTGGGGCTTTTGCGGTGGGCACTGGTCGCGCTGGCGCCAATTGGCGTGCACACCCGCATTAATTCGGCAGTATTTCAAAACCTCTACGCCACCCGCCGCGTTTCTGGGTCACAACCCCATGGGCTCTCTGTCCGTTATCGCTATGTTGGCTTTGTTGGTGCTGCAAGTGAGCACGGGCCTCTTCAGCGACGACGAGATTTCTAACGCGGGCCCCTTGGTTAGCCTCGTTTCTGAAAGCCGTGTGAGTTTGGCCACATACTGGCACAAAGGCTTTGGTAAAACCATCATTCTTTTGCTGGTGGCCGGCCATCTGATTGCCGTTCTTTGGTATTTCTTAAAAAAGAAACAGAACCTGACCCTGGCCATGTTGAAGGGCGACAAAACCAGCACCATGTCAGCGCCCTCATCCAAAGATGGTCCCGCCAATTGGTTGCTGGCGATGGTGTGCATCTTGGTCAGCTCTGGCTTGGTGTATGTCCTGATTAATCTGGGCGCCAACGCAGCTTGACTTCCTGAAATTACCGCTAAACTTCATTTGACTTACTTGCTTTAAATCGACTCTCTTGTCAGCACCTTCACAACCCACTATCTCTCTGTTCGAGGCCTCTTCGGCTGAAGACATGGCGGCCGTGCGAGAGATTTTTCAAGAGTACGCTCGATCACTCAGTATTGATCTTTACTTTCAGGGTTTTGAGTCTGAGTTGTCTCAATTGCCGGGTGAATATGCACCACCCCGCGGGTCTCTTTTGTTGGCCATGGTCAACCAAGAGCTTGCCGGTTGTTGTGCTCTGCGCCCCTTAGATTCTGCCGATGCGCCCAATGCCGCAGAAATGAAGCGCTTGTATGTCAGGCCTGCGTTTCGCCGTCTTGGCTTGGGGCGTCAATTGGCTGAAAGTATTTTGGATGCGGCTCGCCAATGCGATTACAGCTGCGTGTTGTTAGACACGCTTGATGAGATGGAAACAGCGCGGGCGCTTTATGAAGACCTGGGGTTCGAAGAGGTTGCGCCTTATTATCACAACCCTTTGGCTGGCGCGCACTATCTCCGCGTGATGCTTTGAAGTGCGGCCAGATGGCTGTTGTGTGTTTAAGCTTTGGCTTGTGACACCATGGTGTCAGCGTCACTGACTTCAAATTTGCCAGGACCTTCGATGTTCAGAGTAGCCACTTTGCCGTCTTTGACCAGCATTGAATAGCGATTGCTGCGAAGGCCCATGCCGCGCGCTGTGAGGTCCAAAGTCAGACCTGTCGCTTTGGTGAAGTCAGCACTGCCGTCACCCATCATGCGAACTTTACCTGTGCTGTGCAACTCGCGGCCCCATGCGCCCATCACGAACGCATCGTTCACGCTGACACACCAGATTTCATCAACACCAGCGGATTTCAGGGCGTCGAATTGCGCCACATAGCCAGGCACGTGCTTGGCTGAGCAGGTGGGCGTGAAAGCACCAGGCAATGCGAACAAAGCAATGGTTTTACCAGCAGAGGCCTTGGCCACATCAACTGGGTTAGGGCCAATGCTACAGCCATTGCCTTCTACTTCAACGTACTCGGTCAATGTGACTGCGGGGATAGTGTCTCCGACTTTGATCATGGTGATTCCTTTAAAAATGGCGTGAATGAACAGCTGGAATGAGGTGTTTTTGAAAACACACCGGTAAAAAAAAACGACCCACTATTGTGAGTCGTTTTTGGAAAGTTTGCTGAAATGAGCTGATAAAGCTTAGATCGCAACAGCCTTTTCAACCAAACGGGTGGCAACCCAGTTTTTGGTTTTGGAAATTGGCTTGCTTTCGGTGATTTCAATCACGTCGCCCACGCCATATTGTCCTGTTTCGTCATGCGCGTGGTACTTGCTTGATCTGGCAACAATCTTGCCGTACAAAGCATGCTTCACGCGACGCTCTACCAAAACCGTCACGGTTTTGGCACGCTTGTCGCTGACCACCTTGCCGATCAAGGTGCGCT
>CANNNB010000224.1 GCA_947505995.1 Comamonadaceae bacterium | reverse complement strand
GGTGCAGTCTGAACGCGTGGTGGCTTCTAAAGTACTCAAAGGGCCTTTGCCCCAGGCCGGTCAAAATTTAGAACTGGTCTTACCCAAAATTCAAAAGGCTTTGTTGGCTGCCAAAATTTGCGCCTATGCCCAAGGTTTTGCTTTGATGAAAGCCGGCGACAAAGAACACGATTGGCAATTGCCCATGGACAAAGTGGCTTCTGTTTGGCGCGCAGGTTGCATCATTCGCGCCCATTTGCTGGAAGACGTTCGCCGCGCGTTTGCTAACAATCACAATCTCACCAACTTGCTGATTGATGATCACTTTGCACGTCTCATGGCCGAATGCCAGCAGGACCTGCGAGAGGTGGTGGCCATGGCCGCCATTAGCGGTGTGGCAGTGCCTGCGTTCATGAGCGCCTTGAGTTATTACGACGCATACAGAACCGAGCGATTGCCCGCCAACTTGCTGCAAGCACAGCGTGATTACTTTGGTGCTCACACTTACCAACGTGTGGACAAGCCCGGCAAGTTTCACACGCAATGGCCGAAGAACGTTTAGCCATGAACTTCAATTTTGAGCTGGTGGCTGCTATGGCCATGTTTGCCTTTGTGACCTCTGTTACCCCAGGACCCAACAACATGATGCTGTTGGCTTCAGGGGTGAACTTTGGCGTGAAACGCACTTTGCCTCACTGGCTGGGCGTGTCGCTTGGTCACTTTGTCATGTTGCTGTTGGTGGGTGCAGGCTTAGAAAGTTTGTTGAAGGCTTATCCTTTTGTCTACCAAGTGATGAAGGTGGTGGGTTTTGCTTATTTGGTTTATTTGGCTTGGGGTGTGGCACGCAGTGGGGCACCACGGCGCAATGGCGAGGAAGCCGCACAGCCCATCACATTTTTTGGGGCTGCGGCTTTTCAGTGGGTCAATCCAAAAGCTTGGATCATGTCTATTGGCTATTTCAGCAATTACATGCCCACCGATGCATCACTGACTTTTGTGGTGCTGACTTGCATGATGTTCAGCGTCATTAATTTCCCCAGTGTGGGTTTGTGGGTTTGGTTAGGGGCCAAAATAGAGCATTATTTACAACGCGATACATGGCGAAAATTGTTCAATTGGACCATGGCCCTGTTGTTGGTGATCTCCATGATTCCCGTTCTATTTGTTTAATTTTGAAACGAGTGATTGAGATGAAAAAAATCATCAGCCTTTTGGCGATTTCTTTATTCAGCGTATCTGTTCAAGCGGGTCGCCCCTTGAGTGTGGACGATGCCAACGTGAATGACCAAGGTGTGGCCCACGTTGAAACATTTTGGTCACGTGCAGCCGATGGTTCGCGCACTTTAACCATTGCACCGACCTATTCACCTTTACCGGGATTAGATTTGATCGTCGCAGATGCGCGCACTCTTTCAGGCGGCGCACACAGTCAAACGCTTCAAGCCAAGATGCAGGTCACATCACCAAAAGACAACAGCTGTCACTTTGCGTGGGTGCTGGGTGCGACCCAATGGCAAAAGGGCGAAGGACAAAAATCATTTGTCTCTGCTAACTCAACATGTGACATGGGCGTTGGCGCACTTCACGCCAGTATGGTGAGCATCCGTGATGCGCAAGGCCGTGACACGCTTAGTTTGGGCGTGGCTTGGGAGCGGTCTTTCGGCGCATGGACAGGGCACATTGAATCAGTCGCACAGCGCGCATCCAAACCCATGGTGGGCATTGGTGCGCGCACAGATGTCATGCCGGGCTTTCAGGTCGATGGCACTTTGGGTCGATTGGGTGGCAAAGCCATGTTCAGCCTTGGCACCAAAATCACTTTTTAAACAGACGGGCGCATTGGCGAGTTGCTCAGCGATAGCGCCAACGCCTCTGCCACTTTGATGCCATCCACGCCGGCCGACAAAATACCACCGGCGTAACTGGCGCCTTCACCTGCAGGGTAAAGGCCTTGTGTGTTCAAACTTTGGAGGTTCTCGCCGCGGGTCATTTTGAGCGGTGAAGATGTGCGCGTTTCTACCCCTGTGAGCACCGCATCTTGCATGTCATAGCCCTTTATTTTTCGACCAAAAACTGGCAAAGCTTCGCGCATGGCGGCAATGGCGTAGCTGGGCAACACTTGCGCCAAGTCACCCAGGCTCACACCAGGTTTGTAGGAGGGCAACACTTCGCCAAATTCTTTGGAGCAACGCGCCGCTAAAAAGTCACCCACCAATTGTCCGGGTGCGGTGTAGTTTTCTCCGCCCGCCACATAGGCTTTAGATTCCAGTTGCCGTTGCAACACAATGCCCGACAAGGGGTGATAGGCCTTCGGTGTTTGCTGCGCCATGGCCTGTGCTTGGGCGGCCCACTTCAAACCATCTTGTTCGCCAAACGCTGCTAGCCATGAGGCAATGTCTAGCGGGTAATCGGAAGGCTCGATGGCCACCACCATACCGGCGTTGGCATTGCGTTCGTTGCGTGAGTATTGGCTCATGCCGTTGGTGACCACACGGCCTGCTTCGCTGGTAGCCGCTACCACCGTGCCGCCAGGGCACATGCAAAAGCTGTAAACGGCGCGGCCGTTTTGCGCGTGGTGAACCAATTTGTAATCGGCAGCACCAAGCAATGGGTGGCCTGCATGGCGGCCCCATCGCGCTGCATCGATCACACTTTGTGGATGCTCAATGCGCACGCCCACTGAGAAGGCTTTGGCTTCCATGTAGACCCCGCGCTCGTACAGCAATGTGAAGGTGTCGCGGGCACTGTGGCCCAAGGCCAGCACCACATGTTTCGTGGCCAAGTAAGTGCGCTTGCCGGTGTTGCGATCTTCCATGTGCAAGCCAGTGACTTGTCTGCCTGCACCTGAGGTTTCAATGTCGATGTCGATCACACGTTGCTCAAAGCGAATTTCGCCCCCCATGGCAATGATTTGCTCCCGCAAGTTTTCTACCACTTTGACCAATTTGAAGGTCCCAATGTGCGGGTGTGCCGCAAACAAAATGTCAGCGGGTGCACCAGCTTGTACAAATTCGTTCATGACCTTGCGGCCCAAATGGCGTGGGTCTTTGATTTGGCTGTAAAGCTTGCCATCGGAAAAAGTGCCAGCGCCGCCTTCACCAAACTGCACATTGCTTTCGGGGTTGAGTGTTTGCTTGCGCCACAAACCCCAGGTGTCTTTGGTGCGTTGGCGTACGGGGCTGCCGCGCTCAATGACGATGGGCTTGAAGCCCATTTGCGCCAAGCTCAAGGCTGCAAAAATACCGCAAGGTCCAAAGCCCACCACCACTGGGCGCTGGCCTTCTTTCAGACCAAAATGGGCAGGCGCATGGCAGGGTGCCTGCCATGTCATGTTGGGTGTTGCTTGAATGTGAGGGTGCTTGGGAAACTGAGCAAGCAGCTGCGCTTCGTCTGCAGCGTTTTTCAAAGTGACATCGACAATGAACACGGCCAATAACTCGACTTTGCGTGCATCGAAGCTTCGCTTGAAAACCTGCAATTGGTCGATTTCGTCTGAATCGATGCCCAAGGCTTGCGCAGACAGTTTTCTCAATGCAGCTTCAGGGTGTGGCGCTGGAATGCGGTCTTCGTCTGTTTCGGACGGCGCGTCTGATGCTCGGCGAACTTCGACCGGCAAAGCGGTCAAGGGCAGTTTCAGTTCTGAAATTCGAATCATGGCTAGCGGTGGTTGGGCTTGTGGTTATCAAGCAGACCGAGCCATTATCGCCCGTTGTTGAATTAATTGGGCAAGAAGCCTTCAATCGACAAGTAACGCTCGCCCGTGTCGTAGTTAAAGCCAAGCACGGTTGCACCAGCAGGTAAATCTTTCAATTTCTGTGCAATCGCAGCCAAGGTAGCGCCCGAAGAAATGCCTACCAATAGACCTTCTTCGCGTGCTGAGCGGCGTGCATATTCTCTCGCGTCTTCGGCTTCCACTTGAATCACGCCATCAAGCAAACTTGTGTCGAGGTTTTTAGGAATGAAGCCAGCGCCAATGCCTTGAATGGGGTGGGGTGCCGGCGAGCCACCCGAAATGACGGGTGAGGCCGTAGGCTCTACTGCAAAGACTTTGAGGTTTGGAAATTTGGCTTTCAAAACTTTGGCTGTACCAGTCAAATGGCCGCCAGTGCCAACACCTGTGATGATGGCATCAACACCATTCGGAAAGTCGGCCAAAATTTCTTGGGCTGTGGTGCGCACGTGAACATCCACGTTG
>CANNNB010000223.1 GCA_947505995.1 Comamonadaceae bacterium | reverse complement strand
TTTGTCTACACCGTCAACAACGCCTAACTCATGACCCCGTTTCAAATTCTCCTAGTTGAAGACGACACCGACCTGCGGGAAGCCATCAGCGTCACGCTGCGCTTAGGCGGCGTAGACCACGTGGCCTTTGAGTGCGCCGAAGACGCGCTACCCGCCATTGACCCAGAAGTAGAGCAAATGCTGGTAACCGATTTCCGTTTGCCCGGCATGAACGGCTTGCAACTTTTGGCTCAAGCCCGAGAAAAACACCCCCAGCTGCCGGTGGTGGTCATGACCGCCTACGCCGACACCCAATTGGCCGTACAAGCTTTAAAAGGTGGTGCTCGCGATTTCTTAATTAAACCCTTCATGCCCCAGCAATTGCTGGAGGTCATTGCGCGCCATCATCCCAGCCCACCCGCGGCAAAAACTGGCGCCGACGGGGAAATAATTGCCTCCGACCCGGCAATTCTTGCCGTCAAAAACCGTTGCGAGCGTGTGGCAGGCACCGGTGCCACCGTGCTTTTAACGGGCGAATCGGGTGTGGGCAAAGATGTTTTTGCCAAACAAATTCACCAGCTTTCGGGTCGCAACAGCAAGCCCTATGTGGCCATCAACTGCGCTGCCATCCCAGACAACCTGCTTGAATCCACCCTGTTTGGCTACGAAAAAGGCGCCTTCACGGGGGCCACCAAAGCCCAGCCAGGCAAGTTTGAACAGGCCAACGGCGGCACGCTTTTTCTAGATGAAATAGGCGAAATGCCGCTTGAGTTGCAGGCCAAATTGCTGCGTGTGTTGCAAGACCAAGTGGTAGAGCGCCTGGGTTCTATGCGCTCTGTGCACTGCGACGTGCGCATTGTGGCGGCCACCAATCAAGACCTGCAGCAGAGAGTGAAAGACGGCAAATTTAGAGAAGATTTGTACTTCCGCTTGGCTGTGTTTCCCATTCGCATTCCACCGCTGCGCGAGCGCCAGCAAGACATCCTGCCCTTGGCCGAACATTTCTTGGTGCGCTATGGCCGCACCATGGGCCGCCAAGGCTTGAAACTCTCGGCCCAAAGCAAGCTGGCCTTGCAAAGCTACCCTTGGCCTGGCAATGTGCGCGAACTGGAAAACGCCATGCAGCGCGCGTTGCTTTTAAGCGATGGCGATTTGATTGAACCCAACGACATTGAGCTGCAGGGCAGCGAGCCCAGCAGTGCCTACAGCGCGCCCACCGCCAATTTGAGTGCTAGTGGCACACCTCTTGCATACATTTCAGACAATGAAAGCACAACTTTGGGCGCGCAGGACATGGATTCCATCGAACGTGAGCACATTTTGAAAGTTCTGAAACAAGTTGGAGGCAACCGCAAAGACGCCGTCAACATTTTGGGATTGTCCGAAAGGGCCCTGCGCTACAAGCTCAAGGCCTACAAAGAAGCTGGTTTTCTTTTTGATTGAATTGAACTAAGATTAAAAGCATGTCAAACATTAACCTCGACTCCTTAAGCAGCCAGATGAAAGTCATGGCCGATATGGCTGCGGGTCAATTAAATTCAACGGCCGCTTTGCCAAAGGCAGGCGAGCCCGATTTCGAGTCTGCTTTGAAAAAAGCCGTGTTGGCTGTCAATGAATCACAAAACGTGGCGCAAGACAAAGTGCAAAGCTTCTCTACCGGTCAAAGCAACATGACATTGGAAGAGGTCATGGTCGACTTGCAAAAAGCCAACCTGTCTTTCCAAACCATGATTGCGGTGCGCAACCGTTTGGTAGATGCTTATAAAGAAGTGACCAACCTGCAGGTTTGAGTGCTTCGAATCAGTATTTAGATTCTTCTAATTTCTTGTCTTCTTCATGCGCCCACGCCAGCACTTGGGCAATGGCCGCATAAAGCTCGGGCGGCACCCAAGCATTCAAGTCTAGCTCCATTAAGAAAGCTACCAAGCTGGGTTCGCTTCGTGTGGGAATGCCCAACTCTTTAGCGCGATCCAAAATGGCCTGCGCTATTTCGCCTTTGCCTTTGCTTAAAACGCGGGGTGCCGGCGTGTTGGGTTTGTAGCCAACAGCCACTGCTTGCAGAATTTCTTCATGGCCCAAGTTAGACATTGGGCAATTCCTCTGGCAACGACTCAACCCTGACGTCGGTCACGCCCTGAGTTTTCAATTCTTGTAAAAGCGCGGGTGCAAGCATTGTCCAATTGACTTTACCGTTACTGCTAGGCGTGCCATGCAAAACCTGCAAGCTAATGTCTTGCCCCCATTGCGAACCCAGAATGCGCAGTGTTCCCAAATTAGGAAGTGTCACCTCCACCTTGAGGGTGGCACCTTTTTCAAGCTGGCCCGCTTGCTGCGAGTTGTTGCGCCAGGCATCTTCTCGAACAATGCGCATTGGCACCCCAGGTACCAACTCTGCTTGCCACACCATGTTGCCCTGCGTCAGCATGCGCGCTGCTTGTTCGGTGGCATCGCTGTCGGGCTCTAAGGCCGAAACCCATTGCGTCAATTGAGCGGTGCTAGGTTCTTGGTATGACGTATCGCGCCTAGACACCCACGCTTCGTTGAGCTTTTGGGCTGCAAACACATCACTTCTTGCGATGGCTTGATAAAGGTTTTGGAGATTGTTCTTCAGCTCTGCAGAAGTAGAGGTGGCCGGATCATTTGTTTGGGGGGGTGTTTGGCCTTTGACATTGGCCATCAACTGCATCAAGTTAGTCGCGTTGGCATTGCCGCTCTGTTTGGCCAACACACCGCTCAGCCAATTTGACAAACCTTGAGCTAACAAAGGATGAACATTGCCCAATGCATCGGGGTCTGCACCTTGCGGCTGGTAGCCAGGTACGACTGACTTGGGTGATTGGAGTAAAGCTTGGGGCAGTGGCGCTGTCAATGCAGAACGCCCAGCTTGCCCCTCAGCACCTGCAAACACAGGTTGCGTCCACTGCAACGCTACTCGGCTGTCTAAAGACTGCGCATCTTCTGGCACACCTGGCACAGCTGAAACAGGAACAACCGGGCTGACCTCTAACTTTTGCGTTAGGGGCAGGTGCAGCTCTTGAACTGGTGTGGGTATAAACATGGTGCCAAGCAATGATATGGCTTAGCGGCCATTAGGTAAATGGCTTTTAGGCAGCGGCTGCCAACATAGGGGTCATGCCACCTGCAGCGGTGCCATTGGCATTGCCCGACAAAGCTTTTGCAGTGACCAACACGGGCTGCAGGTATTTAGATGCAAACGTATAGTCTTTTTGGCCAGCATGTTCTAGCCAAGCTTCTGCCAAAGGCACAAATGCGTTGATTACGCCTTGAATCATTTCAGGGTCGCGGCGCAGACGTGCGCGAATAATTTCTTTGCCAGCCCAGTCGTAAATGAAGGCTAAGTTTTGTGCAATCTCTCCGCCTTTTTCTTTGTCTAGGCAAGACTCTAGGCCGGTGGTAATGAGGTCAATGGCCTTAGAAAATGATTCAGAAGAATCAACACCTTCAGTCATTTGAATCTTGCCAGTGTGCAAGTGATCGAGTAGGCGTTGGTAAACCATGGCCACCAGCTCTACGGGCTTGGCTGAAGAAACAGAAGTTTCGCGTTGGTTGGCAGCATAGGTACGGTGTGCACGCATGGTCATTTTGGTGTCCTTCTACAAATAGATATTGCTATCAAAAAATCAATTGTTCTTCTGGGAGTTGGTTAACCCATCCAGAGCACTTTTTAAAGAATCGCTGGTGCCTTGTAGTTTGAACAGCAAGGCGTCGAGGGATGCGTATTGAGCGGTGTAGCGAGCTTGAACGCCAACCAGTTTTTCTTGAAGGTCAGTTCTGCGTTTGCTCAGATTGGATTGCGTGCTTTTTTCGCTGTCAATACGATCTTGAATGAGACCACCGCTCAACAACATGTCCCCTATTTGGCTTGACAAATCAGCGCTAGAAGAAAAACCAATTCGAATGCCCGCCGACAAACGTGTTTGCAATGTGCTGCTGGCAGCGGCAAACAGCGTTTCGTCTAACGCCAAAGTGCCATTCTCGGAAAGGTTCAAACCCATCGCCGACAAATCGGTTTGACCCGAATCAAAGGGATCACCCAACATGTTGGTTAAGGGAAGTAATATGCCAGAGGTGATTTGCCGCATCATGCTAGACACGCCAAAGTCGCTGTTTAAAATACCACGAGTTGATGCATCCATACTGGAAGCTGTTTGAGACTTGTACAGCGAATACAAATCGTTGTAAGCCTTCA
>CANNNB010000222.1 GCA_947505995.1 Comamonadaceae bacterium | reverse complement strand
GTCATGTCACTGCACGGCGCCATGCAAGTACTGGACGCAGCCCGTTGACACCATAATCTGCAACAGGTTCCTTTTTGGGCCTTTATGATCCATAATAAACCGAACTGAAAGAACTTTATATGGCCATCAATGTCAAACTGCCTGAAGCCTTGGTCGAGACCGCCAAACGCTACGGCAACATCGAACACCGTTCGGTACCCAAGCAAATCGAATACTGGTCTCAAATCGGCAAGATCGCCTCAGAAAACCCCAACCTGCCCTTCAGCGTGATCCGCGACATCCTGATAGCGGATCAAGAAGAGCCATCCGGTGAATACCAGTTCGGCCGGACGCTTACCGAGCTCAAGCGCCCCACCTCAAACAACTTAAGCGCCAGCAAGAAGCTGGCCTCGGCAGCCAGCGATTGAGTAGAAGCACCTGGCAGCAGCAGCGCATCCATCGGCAGCTCAAGCATTAACGAGCTCATAGGGATCTCCAAAATGGGTTTTTTCGTCGTGCTTTCAATACTACAGTGCTACAAACAGGTGTGCCGCGCTTAAATTACGACCGCTGATTTTTTTCAAGAAGTCGAAGCTGCTGAACAGCCATCACTTCGTAATCATTGACCAATTTTTTGAAGTGCGTGTAGATCTCTTCCATCTTGACATTCAGACGAATGCTGGAAAAGCCCTCATCATTTCCATCCACCGGAATCAGTCCGGTGACAACGCCTTTGAAATGCTCAGGATCCTTGTGCCTGATGGGCTGATAGGCATCGATGGCCGCAAAGATGTCCTTCAAGGTGTAACCATGGTCCCGGGTAAGAATCATCAAATCAAAAATATCTCGTGACCTGACTCGGTCATACACGACGATGCTTTTCATGGTCAAAAGTCCATCCAAGCCCAAAACGTCGAAGCCCCCTTTGACAATCTCCAGCTTTGGGGATGACTTCAAGAAATCAATCTGCCGTTGAGGTCTGTCACTCGCATTGCGTGAATGAAATGTGACTTTGGCCCCGTCAATCAAATAATCCTGAATATAGTGGTCAAGGTTTTCAGAAGTATTGATTTTGAACCCTAGCTTTTGTTCCGGCGTGATCAAGCTCTCGATTGCAACCCCTTCCGACGCCAATTCATCCAAGATTGAATCGATGCGGCCAACCGGTAACTTCTGGCCAAAAATATTAAAGTCCAAATCTTCGCTGATCCGGTGCCCAATTTGTAAAGCCAAAGCTGTGCCGCCAACCAGCGTAAAACCTGCCAACCTGTGATCGTTTTTAAGTCGAGCGAAATTCTTTTGCGTTGCCACCGGCATAAATTCCAATTTAAGGTCATTCACTTGCTTGCTCCTCTAGCGCGCGTAAGCCTTTGCTGATGTTGCCCAGCATCCGGGTCACACAGGCGCGGGTCATTTTTCCGAACTCACACCGCTTGAACACGCGCTTGACTTTGGGAAGGCCGTAAAAAAAGCACAGCCGAGCCACGTCCTCAAATTTGTGTTTTTCGAGCACCTTCCCAATCAACACATCGTCACGCATATTCGGGTTAGACCAGTCGTACGCGCCAGACAGCCCCAACTTAACGGACTTGCGCGGCGCATTGGATTGTTGAATAGCCACATAAAGCCACGCCGGAATTAAGCCAGCGAAGCTTTCAATATCGCCCTGCAGCCAGTCAACTGTGGCTTGCTTGATCTCTGTTGTTGTCAGATCCACCACGCCACGGTTCCAAAGCGTCAACAACACCCTGCCCTTGGGGCTTGAGGTAAGTTGGACTTTTCGCTGACTCATTCGCCGGAACTGCAGCGTAAGCCCCCCAGCCTTGACGGTGCGTGACACACCAGAGGTGGGCACCACCAACTCATCTTTGGGTTCAGCGTTTGGCGCAAGACCAACACGCTCGCCCGTCTTTTGCGCCACTGCACGAGCCACGGTCTGCGCATCCACACTTTGACCCGCCAACGCGTACAAGCCCCTGGCCACTCGCACAATAACGCCAGCCTGCATCATCCTCAATAGCGCTTGGTCGATGGCTGCTCGGGTGCCCGCCAACCGCAAGTCTGCGGCAGAAAACACCGCTCCACCAGGCTTAGCTGCGATGGCTTGGCGAATGGCTTCAGATGTGCGCATGTCAGAAATTATGCATGTTTTTTGAAATTCATCAAACCGGCAAGTCATCCGCTTCGTTCGTAGCCACCTGCCCGTCGCCACCATGGCCGCAAGTTCAACCCCCAAAAAGCAAAAAAGAGCATCAAAGCTCCTTTTTGTCACAAATCAATGTGGGCCTGTGTAGCGGCCCCGCATTTTCCACCCGCTAAAACACCCTACAGCGCATCGTTTCCGGTGCCCAAAGGCGCTGGGTGCTGACCTTGGCGATCAACGCTTGTAGGGCTTGCAGCGCCTAACCCGAAAAAGTTATCCACAGCGCAACGGAGTTATCCACAAAAAATCTATGAAAACATTGCTTTTCCATGATTTCGGTGGTTGAGCGTTGATTTCATTGAAGAAAATTTCCGCCAAACATTTATCCACAGCCTGTTCTTTTTGCCATGGCCAACTACCGGTAACCCGAAGGTCTGGCGGGACTCAGAGTGATTCTGATTGTCCAGATAAATATATGAAAACACAATGCAGTTAACGCAAACTGTTGACGCCGACCGAAAACTGACCCACTTATAGAGGTTATGCCGACCCAAAATTGACCCAGGTGTTTTACTGGCTCTGCCCGTTTTTTGGGCAGGAGCAAACAAAGGTGATCACCATGGAAATGTTGGGCATCTTCTACAAGCTCCAGGTCGCCCACTTGAAGCTGTGCTTCAGCCGAGCGTTCTGGCTGGTGGCCTACCCCAGTCAGGGTCATGAAATGCTGTTTGATGCCCATACCCGGTCCTTCGCGGCCTTGGGCGGGGTCCCGCGTCGGGGCATCTACGTCAACATGAAGACTGCGGTGGACAGCCAACTGGCCCGTGGCCTGCACGCCAACAGCGTTAGGCGGCACATCAACATGCTCAACGCCATGGTGAACATGGCGTTCAAGCACCTGGACATTGATCGACTCAGCCCTTTCAGGCGCTTGTACATCCGTGGCGAGGGGGAGTTGTCGCGCACCATGGCGCCCATCACCGTGGAGCACCTGCGCAAGGTCAAAGCGCACTTGCTCAGCCACCCGATTCCGTCGCGCCTGGCGGCGCTGACTCAGCTCAACACCGGCATGCGCATTTCAGAGCCCGTGCTGGCACGCTTAGATGACTTGGTGTTGGACCATGACATTCCGCACTTGTGGGTGCGCAAAAACGGTCTGACCGACCGCAAAACTCAAGCCAGCATCCGCTGCGTGCCCCTGCTGGGCGTGTCGCTGGAGGCGGCCCAGGAACTGCACCGCCGTGCGGCCAGGCAAAAAAGCGACTGGCTGATGCCGCAATACGCATCAGAGATTGGCAACACCTCGTGCGCCGCCACGCTGAACAAAACCATGCGGCACCTGGACTTCAGGACCCACATGTTCAGGCATGCCTTCATTGACCGGCTGAAGGCCTGCGGTGATGTGCCCGTCCCCATTGCCGAAGCCATAACAGGCCACGGGCGCAACGCCTCAGAATTTGCCCGATATGGCTCGGTGGGCTATACGCTGGAGCAGAAAAAGGCGGTGATTGAGCGGATTTTGGTTTGAGCGGTGGGTTGGGATTTTTACGGCGGAGCCAAACGACTTTTATCGCTTGTTAAATTCCGCAGGAAACACTATCATGAGCTACTTTTGTAGCAAAGGAGTTATGCCATGGGAATGCCTGTCAGGATTGACAACTTGCTCTATGAGCAAGCGAAAAATGAAGCCAAAGCAGAACACCGCACCATAGCTGGCCAGATAGAGTTTTGGGCCAGTGTGGGTCGGGCTGCCATCGACAACCCTGATTTGCCCGTTGAGTTTGTTGTGCAGGTCTTGGGTTCGATGAAAGAACCCCGAAGCGATGCAACACCATTTTTACCTCGTAGCCAAGCATGAGCTTCCAAGCGCTTCAGACGCGTAGGTTCGCGCGCCAATACAAAAAGCTGCACGATAACGTTGCGGCAGATGTAGATGCCGCAGTTGGTGCTGTGACCAATTTCCCAACGATCGGCGACAAGAAAAAGGGCGACTTGGCTGCTTTGTACGTTTTCAAGTTCCGAAGCCAGGGACAGCTTTATTTGCTGGGATACACGATTGGCGAGGAACTC
>CANNNB010000221.1 GCA_947505995.1 Comamonadaceae bacterium | reverse complement strand
CCTGCAGGGCTTCAGGTAATGACGCCAGAAGCCATGTTAGGTTGGACGCCTTTTAGTTATCCCTTCAATCTCACCCAGCAGCCCGCTTCAACCATTCCTTGTGGACTTACCAAAGGGGGTCTGCCCATAGGTTTGCAGTTTGTGGGGCGCATGTTTGATGACGCCTTGGTTTTGCGTGCTTCCCGAGCCTATGAATCTGTCTGTCCTATCCTAAGACCCAAGATTTGATCGATGTGCTAACTGTTAGACGCTGAAAAATCATTATCATTCGCATATGACATTTTTGGCAATTGACGTGGGCAATACCCGCTTGAAGTGGGCGCTCTACGATCGGCCGCATACCCAAGCCAATGTGTTGGCACAGGGTGCGGAATTCTTAGAGAACATCGAAACCCTCGCAGACGGGCCTTGGGCCAGCGTGCCTGCGCCCCACCGCATGCTAGGTTGCGTGGTGGCTGGCGATGCCGTGAAGCGGCGTGTTCAAGAACAAATGGAGCTTTGGGATGTGGCGCCGCAATGGGTGGTCTCTTCCAACGAAGAGGCGGGCGTGTTCAATGGCTACGACCATCCCACTCGTTTAGGCTCTGACCGTTGGGTGGCCATGGTGGGCGCACGCCATCGCATGCTGACCAAGGGCATTGCCAAGCCCTTGGTGGTGGTCATGGTGGGCACTGCCGTCACCGTGGAAGCGCTCGATCAGCACGGCAAATTTTTAGGTGGTTTCATTTTGCCGGGTCACGGCATTATGTTGCGCGCATTGGAATCGGGTACAGCTGGATTGCACGTTCCAACGGGCGAGGTCAGACCCTTTCCCACCAATACCAGCGACGCCCTTACCAGTGGTGGCACCTATGCCATTGCGGGCGCCTGTGAGCGCATGGTGCAACACTTAAAGGAACACACAGGCATAGAGCCGCACTGTGTGATGACGGGCGGTGCAGGTTGGAAAATGGCACCCAGCATGGCCATTCAGTTTGAGTTGGTCGACAGTCTTATTTTTGACGGCTTGTTGAAGCTGGCGCAAACACGTTTTGCTTAAGGGCTTTAAGCCACATCTGGCGAATAGGCGGTTGTCAGTTGCATCAAATGCAAGCGCTCTTGTTCATTTTCTAAGTAGGGTGCCAGCAGCAAAAGCACATGCCGCGCACCACGCGCTAGCGCATCGCCTGCACTCTCAGGTTGCATGGCATGGCGTGGGTTGCGCACGTATTCATAACTGAGCCAGTAAGTTACAACCACCGACATGCTGGCCGACAGGGTGCTGAAGGTTTCGGGCTCATTGCGAATGTGGCCTTGGTTAGCCAAAGCTTGTAGCAATTGGTGAAGCGATGCCGTTTTAACTTCTAAGATGTGTTTGAAGTTGGTTTCCAAATGCCGGTTTTTAGACAGCAAATCGTTCAGGTCGCGGTACAAAAACCGGTGCTCCCAAATGAGCTCGAACAGGGAATGTAAAAAGAACCATGCGTCTTCTACGTCTTTCACATCTTGGCTGGCCTCTAACAACTTCAGTATGTCTTCTTTGTAGTTGTCAAAAAGGTGACTGACCAATTGGTCCTTGGCGGGAAAGTGGTAATACAAATTGCCAGGGCTGATGTTCAGCTCAGAAGAAATGAGCGTGGTCGACACGTTGGGCTCACCATAGCGATTGAACAAGTCTAAAGAGACTGTTGCAATTCGCTCGGCGGTGCGTCGAGGGGCTTTTTTAACCATGCTTTACGACTTGGTGGACCTGGTCGTTTTTGCCGTGGGTCGTTTTCGGGTGGGTGCCTTGGGCGCTGAGGGCGGCGCTTTTTTGCTCAAAGCCGCTTCAAGGGCCGCCACACGCTCTTTCAAATCAGCTACTTCATGGGCTGTGGGCAGGCCTAAACTTTGGAGTGCCCGCGCCACGCGGTCTTCAAACACATGCTCAAGCCGGTCAACCTTGGCGACCATGGGCTGAACAAGCCCAGCGCTCAGTCCTTGTGTCATTTGGTTAAAGTGGGCTGCCGCTTCATGTATTTTTTCTTGCGCTGCGGCTTGTGATTTGCGCTGAAACGCCATGCCTTCGGCTACCAAGGTCTCAAAGGTTTTGCTGCCTTGCGCCCGGGCCTGAGCTTGGGCTTGGGCCAAGGCGCCTAGACCCGCTAGCCAAATATCTTTAGAGGCGGCGCTGTGCACAGGTTCGCTTGGATTGGACGCGCCTTTGGCGGACTTTTTAGGTGTGGTGGGGGCCATGGAAACTCCGAACTTCTTGGGGTTGACCAGTAAGGCCTCACTTTAACCGCTGCAGACTGGCCTGCCAAGGCTTATAAAATACAGTTTTAGAAAGAAAAAACATGTCCGTTCTGATTACCGGTGGCGCAGGCTTCATTGGTGCCAATTTTGTCTTGGATTGGGTGGCCCACACCGACGAAAAAATAGTCAATCTGGACAAACTCACCTATGCAGGTAATTTGGAGTCCTTGGCCTCCTTGAAAAATAATCCTCAACATGTTTTTGTGCAAGGTGACATTGGCGATGTTGGTTTAGTGACCCAATTGTTGGCCGAACACCAGCCCCGTGCCGTGTTGAACTTTGCAGCTGAAAGCCATGTTGATCGTTCTATTCATGGCCCTGGAGAATTCATTGAAACCAACATTGTGGGCACCTTTCATTTGTTGGAGTCGGTGCGTGGTTATTGGCATGGCTTAAGCCCTGAAGCGCAAAGTCAGTTTCGCTTCTTACACGTCTCTACCGATGAGGTTTATGGCAGTTTGACGCCCCAAGATCCTGCTTTTACAGAACAGCATCAATACGAACCCAACAGTCCTTACAGCGCCAGCAAGGCGGCCAGCGATCATTTGGTTCGTGCATGGCATCACACCTATGGTCTGCCCGTGCTCACCACCAACTGCAGTAACAACTACGGCCCTTTGCACTTTCCTGAAAAGCTCATTCCACTCATGATTGTCAATGCGCTGGCGGGCAAGCCTTTGCCTGTGTATGGCGATGGCATGCAAGTGCGAGATTGGCTTTATGTGAAAGACCACTGCAGCGCCATTCGCCGTGTTTTAGAGGGCGGCCGCTTGGGCGAGACTTACAACGTGGGCGGTTGGAACGAAAAGCCCAACATTGAAATTGTGAAAACGGTGTGCGCCTTGCTCGATGAGTTGCGCCCACGTGCAGACGGTGAGAGCTATGCGCAGCAAATTACTTATGTCAAGGATCGCCCCGGCCACGACAGGCGTTATGCCATTGACGCTCGCAAAATTGAAAAAGAATTGGGTTGGAAGCCTGCTGAAACATTTGAGACCGGCATTCGCAAAACGGTGGCTTGGTACTTAGACAATTCCGAATGGGTGGCGCACGTGCAAAGCGGCGCTTACCGCGATTGGGTGTCTAAGCAATACACAGCATGAAAATTCTATTGCTCGGCAAAAACGGTCAGCTTGGCTGGGAACTGCAGCGCAGCTTGGCCCCTTTGGGTGAGTTGCTGGCGCTAGATCGCCAAAGCACTTCACATTGCGGCGACCTCAGCAATTTAGAAGGTCTGGCTGAAACAGTGCGTGCGTTTCAACCCGACGTGGTGGTCAACGCTGCCGCTTACACGGCAGTCGATAAGGCTGAATCAGATCAGCCAACTGCGCACCTGATTAACGCGCTGGCACCGGAAGTATTGTCTCGAACGTGTGAAGCCTTGGGTGCTTACCTTGTGCATTTTTCCACCGACTACGTGTTTGATGGTGCTGGCCATACACCTTGGCTTGAGTCGGATACCACAGGGCCGGTGAATGTTTATGGTCGAAGCAAGCTGGCAGGTGAGCAAGGCATTGCCAAGCAAGGGGCAAAGCATGTCATTTTTAGAACCAGCTGGGTGTATGGCACCGAAGGCGGCAACTTTGCCAAAACCATGCTGCGTTTGGCGCAAGAGCGCGAAAAGATGGCTGTCATCAACGATCAATTTGGTGCGCCCACAGGTGCGGCCTTGTTGGCGGACATCACGACTTTGTGCTTGCAGCAGGCGCAGCCCCTGACAGGCATTTACCATTTGGCTGCAGCAGGCGAAACGTCATGGCATGCCTATGCCCAATACGTCTTGCAATCGGCTCAAGCCCTCAAGCCTGGTTTGAATTACACGGTCAAAGAAGTTGCAGCGGTTCCGACCAGCGAGTTTCCAACGCCTGCAGCCCGTCCCCTGAACTCTAGGCTCAATTGCAGCCAACTGGAAAACGCCCTTCAACTGAAATTGCCGGCTT
>CANNNB010000220.1 GCA_947505995.1 Comamonadaceae bacterium | reverse complement strand
TTTTTTGCATGAGTACGGCTCTCTTGAAGAGCCCTTGCCTGCGCGTTTTTATGTGCCAGGCGATCGGGTTTGGTTTCGAAATCCCGATGCAAACTCTTCAGACGTGACAGGCTATGAAGGCTCATGGGTCATCTATGTAGGTAGCGGCTTGTTCAGCAATTTTTGGAAGCGCGATCAGCCCTTCACATTGGAAAGTAAATGCATTGAAATTTTCCATTGGCGTGATGGCGTGCAAACCAACGCTGCGGGTCATTTGTGGCTTGACGAAACCATTGTGGAAGCTTGCGTGCACAAGACGATGCAAGACCCCAACAAAGTGCAACACATCTTGCATCAAATGATGCGCATCAGAGACCCCAAAGGCGTTTATGCAGAGGGCGGTTGTTTAGATGCAACGCGTGAACACCCTAAGCAAATTTTTCCAACAGCCAACGAACTGGTTTTGCCCGAAGTCTAAGCCTGAGCGCCTCAAGGTCGAATGGTGTGCTCGGGCAATCTGTCTATTTCCAAAAGCAAGTCGGCCAAGGCACGACCGGCCGCGTCTAACAAAATTTGACCCTTGAGCGCGGTAGCCGCCGCCGCATTACCCGCCGCCCCTGCGGTGTTGTAGTCTTGCATTTGCCAAGCCAACTTGGCACTGCGGCCGTTGCCCAGGATAGGGAACGAGCGCGCACGGTCTTCAGAACTCGAATGGAAGTTTTGGGCTTCGCTCATTTTCACAGCATGCGGTTTAAGCGCCAGCATGACCGAGGTTTCGACGTCACCCGCATGGACTCCAAAGCGATGTTCATGCTCTGTGAAAAGCGCGTTGGCATCTTGACCCTTTTCGTCAAGCAAGGGCAACTGATGCCAGTTCACGCTGTACACCAACATGCCCAAGCGGGCGCGCAAATCGCGGGCCACCACATCCATGGCACCCACATGGCCGCCATGCGCATTGAACAGCACCAGTTTGTGAATGCCTGAGGCTTTGACGGACTCTGCAATGTCCGTCCAAAGTCGAATCAGTGTTTCAGGTCTCAAGGTCAGCGTGCCAGCAAAAGCCGCATGCTCGGGACTTAAGCCCACGCATTGCGTTGGCAGAACCAAGACAGACAAGTCTTTGCGGCTCAACTTATCGACATTGGCATTGGCATTGGCATTGGTATTGCCGCCAGCGTTCAAACAGGTCATGGCGGAATGAATCACCCCATTCACAATGTCAACATCCACTGACAAGGGCAAATGGGGGCCGTGCTGCTCGGTGGCTGCCAAGGGCAAGACGG
Source organism: Comamonadaceae bacterium (assembly GCA_947505995.1). The sequence goes on along the minus strand of CANNNB010000220.1, from coordinate 2,972 downwards.
CAATGGCTCTCGAGGCATCAAGGCGGCCAAAGTCGTTGGTGGTCAGGTCGGACCAAAAGTGAATGTGATGTGACATGTCTAAGGGGCTATTCAATCTGCGCAGTTTAATGGAGGCGCAGAATTTAAGGGCATGATTTTGCAGTGTAGAGTTGAGCTCTTGTATTTGGTCAAATATCGACCACACTTTGTGGTTACCGATTTCTAGTCAGCGTTTATGTTCTTGCCATTGTCTTTGTTCCGCTTGCGCAACCTGCTTTTAAGCCTTCGCTGTTTGTTGGTAGGCATCGCTTTGCTCCTGATTTTGACGCTCAACGGACAAGCACAAACGCAGCTTTTGGGGCCTCGCCCTGTGGGTCAAGTGTTTCAAACCCCCCAAGTCAAAGCCACCCTGCTGGCCGAAGCGCCCAACGGGATTGAAGCAGGCAAAACCCTTTGGCTGGGTCTAGAACTGGTGCACCAACCCGAATGGCACACCTACTGGCGCAACCCCGGTGATTCTGGTCTGCCGACAACCCTGCAATGGAAACTACCAGATGGCATGGTTGCTGGCGCCTTAATTTGGCCAGTACCGCGCCGAATTCCCATTGGCCCACTGGCAAATTTTGGCTATGAAGACACTCTGCTGTTGGTCACGCCTATTCAGGTTAGCAAGTCGTTCAAGGCCAACGACAAAGAAAGCTCGGTACAAATTGATTTGCATGCCAACTGGCTGGTTTGCAAACAAGAGTGCATTCCGCAAGAGGGTGATTTCAGTTTAAGGCTGCCCATCAAAGGCGCTACATCGGTGGCTCAGCCTGCATTTGAAAAAGCCCTGGAATGGCAGGCCAAGCCTTTGAAGGGCAAGCACCAGGCCCTGATTTCCAAAGACGGTCGAACGCTTGAGTTGAGCTTGGCGCAATTGCCAACAGAACTCCAAAAAAGCGAATGGACAGTGTTCCCTCAAACGGCCAACGTGATGCAAAACAGTGCGGAACCCGTCATTCAAACTATGGGCTCTACCGGTAACTCGGGTGAGGGTGCCATGGCGGCGCAAGTGCGGCTGCAAGTTTCAAGTGAACGCATGGACAGCCCCAAACAAATGACATGGCTGTTGGTGCAAGGTAAGGCCAGTGCTCCCACCGGCCCGCAATGGACCTTTGAAACATCGGTTCAAGGCCAATGGCAAGTTTTTTCTGACCCCCAAACGGCAGAACCCAAGGCAACGCTTGCCCTGCAAAAATTGGCGCCCCCTCTCCTTGTTCCTGCCCCTTGGGCCACGTGGGCCTTGGCCATGTTGGGTGCGCTATTGGGCGGAATTTTGTTGAATTTGATGCCCTGTGTTTTTCCTGTGTTGGCCATCAAACTATTGAGCATCACACAGCTTGCTGACCGGCCCAGGGACATGAAGCTCTCGGCTTGGGCTTTCAGTGCTGGCGTCTTGATTTCTTTTTTGGTTTTAGGTGCATTGATGCTGGGACTTCGCGCCGCTGGCTCTCAAATGGGGTGGGGCTTTCAATTGCAATCGCCTTGGGTTGTGGGTGGGCTTGCCATGTTGTTTGCTGTCATCGGCTTGAACCTTTCCGGCATGTTTGAATTTGGCTCGTTCGTGCCAAGTTCAGTGGCTGGCTTTCAATGGGCCAACCCCATTAGCAACTCACTCTGGTCAGGTGTCTTTGCCGTGGTCATTGCTTCACCCTGTACGGCGCCCTTTATGGGGGCATCCTTAGGCTTGGCCATTGGTTTGCCGGCTTGGCAGGCATTGCCCGTTTTTCTGGCCATGGGCGTCGGCATGTCGCTGCCTTTCATGGCTGTTTCTTTCAGCACAGCTTGGGTCAAGTTCTTGCCAAGGCCAGGTGCGTGGATGCAGACCTTCCGTCAGTTCATGGCGTTCCCCATGTACGCCACCGTCATTTGGTTGGTGTGGGTCTTGGGCCAGCAAGTGGGCTTGGATGGGGTGTCTGGATTTTTGGCATGTTTGTTAAGCCTGGCTTTGTTCATTTGGGCTTTGACACTGCACGGCAACGGCGGCCGCGTCATGGCGGCCTTGGCCTTGGTCGTCTTGGGCTTGTCGATTTGGCATTGGGGTCCAATGTGGACCAAGGTCAATGACCAAGCCAATTCAGCCGCCACCACAGGCGTTGGCACACAAGCCAACAAGCTTGACCCATGGCAAGCTTGGTCGACAGAGAAAGTTGCCACGGCCCTCCAAAATGGCAGGCCTGTTTTTGTGGACTTCACCGCTGCTTGGTGTGTGTCGTGTCAATTCAACAAGAAAACCACTTTTTCCGATGCCAACTTGATGGCCGAATTTGCCAACCAAAATGTTCTGCTTTTGCGAGCAGATTGGACCCGCTACGACCCCAAAATTACCGCTGCCCTGAACGAACTTGGTCGCAACGGTGTACCCGTTTACGCATGGTATGCCCCTTCGCAACCTGTGCGTTTGTTGTCTGAATTGCCCTCCGTGAACGAAATTCAAGAGGTTCTCAAACAATTCAAAGCTTCACCCCATAATTGAATTGTGCTTCTTCCATGGCGCACTGACTCCAAGCCATTCTGCGAGAATGCACAAGTTTTCGATTGAAACGAACAGAAATTTTCAGAATTCATATGACTACAGCCAGTTTTGCACCCCTGTCCAACGATACATTTTTACGTGCCTGTTTGCGACAAGCGACCGACCACACGCCCGTCTGGCTGATGCGCCAAGCCGGTCGTTACTTGCCTGAGTACTGCGCCACCCGGGCCAAGGCTGGGAGCTTCATGGGCTTGGCCACCAATGTGGACTTCGCCACGGAAGTGACCTTGCAGCCTTTAGAGCGTTACCCGCTGGATGCGGCCATTTTGTTCAGTGACATCTTGACCGTGCCGGACGCCATGGGCCTGGGATTGAGCTTTGCCCTTGGCGAAGGCCCCCGCTTTGCCAAGTCGGTGCGAGACGAGGCCGCCGTGGCTGAGCTGCATGTGCCCGACATGGCCAAATTGCGTTATGT
>CANNNB010000219.1 GCA_947505995.1 Comamonadaceae bacterium | reverse complement strand
GGATAGTTTTCAAAATCCCTCCGAGGGGTGTTGTCGCTTGGGAAAACCTATAATTTGACCACAGAACTGAGCTTTTTTAAGAAATCACCAAGCATGAAACTTCATCCTGATGCCAGTAACGGCTTCTCAATACAAAGCTACAGCCCGGAAGGGGTGGTTGTTAATGGGAAATGCCAGAGTGGCCCATTGCTGTTGTGTTCGGTGCAAGGGCCTCAAAAATGGTCTGCTTTAAGCTTTGAGTCGCTCACCCAATCTTCCTTTGACGAACTCCTGCCCTTCTCCCCAGAGTTGGTCCTATTTGGCAGCGGGCATCGCATTCAATTTCCCGCACCCCAATTGCTCCAGGGCCTGTTTCAACGCAGGATAGGAGTGGAAACCATGGACAACGGCGCTGCTTGCCGTACTTTCAATGTATTGGCCGGAGAAGGAAGACATGTGGTTTTGGTCCTGATCCCAGCAAAGCCAAGCTAACTGTTTTCAGGTCACCCCGAAAACTTACAGGGTTTCGGTTTAAAATACCTGATTGCCGCCACATTGATCCACCTCAAAGGTTCATTGTTTATGCGGTTCATTTCTGTCACGTGAGATAAGTTCTATGGCGATTGTTGTTAATAAACCCCTCCCTGAATTTGAAGCTAACGCAACGGGCGGACTCAAGGTTTCAAACACTTCTCACAATGGCAAAGTCATGATTTTGTACTTCTACCCGAAGGACAACACGCCTGGTTGCACCACTGAGGCTATGCAATTTCGCGACAAATTCAAAGACTTCACCAAAGCGGGCGCAACAGTATTTGGTGTATCTCGTGACAATATGAAGTCACACGATGAATTTAAATCTAAGCTTGAACTCCCTTTCGAATTGATTGCAGACACAGAAGAAAAAATGTGTCACATGTTTGGCGTGGTTAAAAACAAAATCATGTACGGCAAAAAAGTCAAAGGCATTGAGCGCAGCACCTTCCTTATTGGCCCTGACGGACTGGTTAAAGAAGAATGGCGCGGCCTCAAAGTGCCTGGACACGTTGAAGATGTTTTAAAAGCCGTCAAAGCACTCAAAAAAGCAGCATAATGGCAACATGCCGCTGAAAAACAGCCCCATTTATTTTCTTAGCAAAGCCGCCTCGGCCTCAAGGCGGCTTTTTCTTTGCATCAACACTTTCCACATTTCTACTGAGGCCTTGATTTATGCCACTGCCACCCGCACCGACACAGCGCGCTTCCTTACTTGCCACAAAAAATATCGCTAAATTCGAGAAAACATCGGCACCCCCCCCTTCCTTGGCCCCTCCACAACATTCGGCAGTTTCACCTGCAAGTCCACAGCCCAGCATACGCACGCCAATGCCTGTAGCTTCCAAAAAACCTAAGGCCTCCAAAAAGAACACGGGTCCTACCAAATTGTTCGTATTGGACACCAATGTGCTCATGCACGATCCAATGTGCCTGTTCCTGTTTGAGGAACACGACGTCTATTTGCCAATGATTGTTCTGGAAGAACTGGACAGCCATAAAAAAGGCATGACGGAAGTGGCCCGAAATGCAAGACAAACCAGCAGATCACTGGATGCCTTGGCAGCTACGCCTGGTTCTGACATGAAACAAGGGCTCCCTTTAAGCGGAACAGGGCATATCGAAGCCCAAGGCAAGCTTTTCTTTCAGACCCAAATCATGGACGTGACATTGCCCATGAGTTTGCCTCAAGGCAAAGCTGACAACCAAATCTTGGGCGTTGTCCAAGCATTGGTGAATATGCACACCCCCAGAGAAGTGGTACTGGTTTCTAAAGACATCAACATGCGTGTCAAAGCCAGAGCCTTGGGACTGGCCGCAGAGGACTATCAAAACGACAAGGTTTTGGAAGATGGCGACTTGATGTATTCAGGTGCCTTGGCATTGCCCGCCGATTTTTGGAACCGACACAGCAAAGCCATTGAGAGTTGGCAACAAGGCAGTCACACTTTTTATCGTTTCAGTGGCCCCCTCGTCCCCAGTTTACTCATCAACCAGTTTGTGTTCTTGGAAGCCCCAGGCGAGCCCAGTTTGTATGCCCGTGTGACTGAAATAAGAGGCAAAACCGCTGTCTTGAAAACGCTCAAAGATTTTGGACATGCCAAGAATGCCGTGTGGGGCGTGGTCACCCGCAACCGTGAACAAAACTTTGCCATGAACATGCTCACCGACCCAGATGTTGACTTTGTCACGCTGGCTGGCACTGCCGGTACAGGTAAAACTCTCATGGCATTGGCTGCAGGCCTTACCCAGGTTTTGGATGACAGGCGCTACACAGAAATTATCATGACCCGTGCCACCGTGAGCGTGGGTGAAGACATTGGCTTCTTGCCTGGAACTGAAGAAGAAAAGATGGGGCCTTGGATGGGCGCATTAGATGACAACTTGGAGTTTTTGGCCAAAGGTGATGGCGGCAATGCTGGTGAATGGGGGCGCGCAGCCACCACTGAGCTAATTCGAAGCCGTATCAAAATCAAAAGTATGAACTTCATGCGCGGCCGAACCTTCATGAACAAATACGTGATCATTGACGAGGCGCAAAACTTAACGCCCAAGCAAATGAAAACCTTGATCACAAGGGCTGGACCCGGCACCAAAATCATTTGCATGGGTAACTTGGCGCAAATTGACACGCCCTACCTCACAGAAGGTTCGTCGGGATTAACTTACGCCGTAGATCGTTTTAAAGGCTGGGCACACGGTGGCCACATTACGCTGGCGCGTGGAGAGCGGTCAAGACTGGCTGACTTTGCCAGCGAAGTGCTTTAAGACTTATCGCGCGTGCTTCAGTGATCGCTTTAGTAATCACCGCTGCCGCCGCCAGACGCCAAGCTTTCAAACCGCGTTAAAGGTTTCAAGAAGGTTAAGCGAACGGCGCCAGTGGGGCCGTTTCGTTGCTTGCCAATGATGATTTCTGCAACGCCTGGGTCTTTAGAATCTTTGTGGTAGTAATCATCACGGTAGATGAACATGATGATGTCGGCATCTTGCTCAATGGCGCCAGATTCTCGCAAGTCACTCATCATGGGCCGCTTGTCGGTTCTTTGCTCAACACCCCGGTTGAGCTGCGACAAAGCAATCACAGGGCACTGAAGCTCTTTGGCAAGCATCTTCAGGCCCCTAGAAATTTCGCCCAACTCAGTGGCACGGTTCTCTCCATCGCCACCGGACGAGCCGGTCATGAGCTGCAAGTAATCAACCACAATGAGCCCCAACTTGCCACACTTGCGCGCTAGTCGGCGAGCATTGGCCCGCAATTCACTGCTTGTGAGTCCAGCTGTTTCATCAATGTGAAGAGAAACTGTTCTAAGGCGCTCAATGGCATCGGTCAGGCGTGGCCATTCTTCATCGGTCAGCTTGCCCGTACGCAAGTGTCCCTGATCAATGCGCCCAATAGAGCCCACCACACGGACCGCCAATTGGGCGGCGCCCATTTCCATCGAAAACACAGCCACGGGCAAGCCTTCGTTCAAGGCAACGTGCTCGGCAATATTGATGGCAAAGGCCGTTTTTCCCATTGAAGGACGCGCTGCCAAAACAATCAAATCGCCGGCTTGCAGACCTGAGGTCATGCGGTCTAAGTCATAAAAACCAGTGGGCACCCCAGTGATGTCGTTGGGGTTGTCGGCCATCTCTTGCACGCGGTCCATAAGGTCCACCACCAAGGTGTCCATGGACTGGAAGCCCTGCTTCATCCGAGAGCCTTCTTCACCGATGTTGAAGATCTTTTGCTCAGCTTCGTCTAGGATTCTCTCGACTGGACGGCCTTGAGGGCTAAAGGCATTGGTGGCGATTTCATCGCTGGCAGTGACCAATTTGCGAAGAATGGAACGCTCACGAACAATTTCAGCATAGCGCCTGATGTTGCTGGCACTGGGCACATATTGCGCCAATGAATTCAGATAGCCCAGACCGCCCATGCCTTCAGCTTTACCTTGATTTTGCAACTGCTCGTAAACCGTGATGACGTCAGCTGGCTTGGAGCTGTTGATCAAAGTTGAAATGGCTGCAAAAATTAATTTGTGTTCATGTCGATAGAAATCATTGTCTGTAAGCAAGTCACCCATTCGATCCCAGGCTGAGTTGTCTAGCAACAAGCCCCCCAGCACGCTCGACTCGGCCTCGATGGAGTGAGGCGGCACACGAAGTTGTGCGATTTGCTGATCTTGGCTGACTGCACTGAAACCTAATTCGGATTCAGAGTGAGACTGAGGAGAAAAAAGTG
>CANNNB010000218.1 GCA_947505995.1 Comamonadaceae bacterium | reverse complement strand
GGGGGCCGTCTAACATGCGGCCGGGGTGCAAAGTGAGAATGACAGATGCGGTTGGGCGCTCTTGTTCGCGCACAAATGCAGAGGGTTTGGGCACGGCCAAATGGACGCGCGCCGATTTGACTTGCCCTAATGAGCTGACACTGCGCGCTAACTCGCCTTCAAGGCCGCGCAAATAATTGACGCGCTCTACAAATTGGCTGGTGCCAAATTTTTGGTTTTCTAGCAGTTCAAAGCCTACGTTTCCGGCTTTGGGCAAGCCTTGCCCTGCCAGTTTCAAACGCGTTTCATAGACCAAAGATTGGGGTACCGTGATAGCGCCGCCGCCCTCCGTAAACTGGTAGGGCACGTTCATCTGCTGCAAGGCTGTAATGATGGCTGCGCCATCGCCTTCGTTGACATTGGAAAACAGAACGCGGTAGTCTTGGTTGCTTCTACCTGCTGAAAAAACAAGGCTCAAAGCCACGACCAAGCCGGCAAAGCCTAAGCCCATGAACAAGCGCTGGTTGGTTGTGAGGGCCTGAAATCGTTCGCGCAAGGAATCAATCACACCTGTTGGTGTGTCTAATTTTGCAGCGCCCGAACCACCCATAGACAGAACGACAGCGTCGCGATCTGGAGAGAGAACTTTGGGAGCATCCAATTAAATCTGTGCCTCCATATGTAATCACATTGTTTCAAATTTTAACTGACGAAAACCAAACATTACACAGCCGTAATGTACAAATACAGCATTTTAATTAAGCACTTTCCCATTGGACTTTGAACCTTATCCAATTGTCAGGCCCTTTTTCCAGCGTCAAGGTGCCGCCATGGGCCTTGGTAATTTCTTGGCACAAGCTAAGCCCCAGCCCATCGCCTCTGGGCAACTGGCGGTTTGAATCGGCTTCATTCAGGTGCCTGTAAAAGCGCTGGAAAACACGATCGTCTAAACCGTCCAAAGACAGATACGTGGTGTTGGCCAATGAGAACTCAACCCGATTGCCCACAGTTTCGGCTTTGAAAACAATGGTGCCATCTGGCGGTGAATATTTAATCGCATTGCTCATCAAGTTATTCAGCATCTGCTGAAACAGGTTGTGGTCAGCCAAAATTTTAATTTCCGGTGAGACATTGAATTCAAACTGAATGTCTGGCACAAGACTTTGAATGTCTTCGCCAATCACGCCTATCGCATCAAGCAGTTTGATCTCATGAATATCTAAGTTAAAGTTTTGGCCATCCGCCTGAGAAAGCAGCACCAACTTGTTGGTGATTGAGATCAGGCGCTCTACTTCATCTGACAACATTGACAATTGCATTTGCTCCATGCTGTTGTCGGGCGCCCTGTTAAGCAAGCGTTTTAAATTGCCCCGAATCACTGTCAAGGGTGTGCGCAGTTCGTGCGCAGCGTCGCTTGAGAAACGGGAAGCTTGTTCAAAATTAAATCGGAGCCGTTTGATCAAATCGTTGAAGTAACCCACGAAGCTTGCAAACTCACGATCGAAATCTTTTTCAGAAAGGACAGCATCGCTGGTTTTCAATTGAATGTCGTTGAACTTGAGTTGCAAGTTTTTCAAAGACCGCATAACCCATTCAGTCAAGACCCATGTGCACAAAGCAATGTACAAAAACAAAAGAGGCCACATCGAATTGAGGATGCTGTCACGGGCATCCATGATGGCATCGAATCTTTTTTGGAATGACTCGGCATTAATTGCCGTGATGACATATTGGTCTTGAAACGAAACTTTAAACAACACCCAATCAAAGCCACCTGCACTTGTCTTGGCCAGTTCTACAGTTTCGTGCTCAGACGCGGTTTGCAGTTTTCGCCACTTCAGGTCTTGCAGCATGTCCATTTGCTGTCGGTTGGCAAAACCACTAAACCAGACCCGTGTTTTAAATTCACTTAATTCTGCAAAATACTTTTCAACATCTCGCTGAACTCTTTGCACATGTTCTTGGCTCATCACAGCCGTCAAAGACACCTTGTCATTTTCGACTTTGACTTCCTCAGTTTTAATGGTGAGCTGCAAATAGCTGGCGAAATTTGAATACAGCAATTCGTGAATGGGCTGGACAGAAGAAGTCCTGACATTCAGCCTTGTGAAGAATGCAAAAAGCACAATCAGCAAGGCGGCGATGATTAAAAACTTCAGCCTGAATGAGCGCACCATGATTCGAGTTGCGTTTAAGACTGCGCTTTAAATCGATAGCCCACGCCGCGAATGGTTTCAATGGGAAATGCAATGACCGAGTCTGGTTTGGGATTGGACAGTTTTTTGCGCAGTCGTTGCACCGAAACATCGACCACATTGGTCCCGGGGTCGAAGTCCACATTCCAAACTTGCTTCAAAATTTGCTCGCGTGAAAAAATTTGACCGGGCGACATCATCAAGCATTCCAGCAGCACATATTCACGTTGTGTAAGGGTGGCTTTCTCGCCCTGCCAAGTGGCCACGCGCGTAAAGCGGTCTAGCGCCAAATCGCCTTGGACCAGGGTCATTTCTACCCGGCCTCGCTTGTTGTTAATCATGGATTTCACCCGAACAATCAACTCTTCCATGTAAAAGGGCTTGGGCAAATAATCGTCGGCGCCTTTTTCAAAACTCTTCAAGCGATCGGGTAAATCGACAGAGGCTGTCAGCATGATCACGGGGGTGCTCAAGCTGTTACGGCGAATTTCTTCTAGAACTTGAAAACCATCCATCAGGGGCAGCGCCACATCCAACAAAATGGCATCGAAATTAAGTTGCAGGGCAGTTCGAAGGCCCCTAAACCCATCTCTTTCAACTTGCGTTTTGACCCCGGCCACATCGAAAGCCGAAACCACCAAGTCAGCGATTTGCTCGTCATCTTCAATCAGGAGAATGTTCATTGCTTATCAGGGCGGCCCCTTTACGGCGGCCTGCGGCTCTCTTAAATTGCGGTATATTGGATTGCAGACTCGTTGAAATTCAACAAAGCATTCACTTTGAGCGCAATCTTACTTTTATTATCAATTTCAAACAGATAAATTATCAAAAGCTTCAAAGATGGCAAATTCAGAAAAAGCAACGCCTCCCGCCCAAGCCAGTGATCTTGCGGGGGCGTTTGAGCTTTTTGTTGAAGCATCCCAAGCCCTTGAGCAGCAGTACGCCACCTTAAGCCGAAAAGTTGAAGACCTAAGTGCCGATCTTTTTCAAGCCAATGAGCGCTTGAACGTCTTGCTCAATGCCTTACCGGCTGCCGTGGTGCTGATTGAAAACGACAAAATCAGCCATTTCAACCAAGCGGCAGAGCAATTGGTCCCGGGGCTGAAAACAGGCGAGGCATGGGCCACGCCCACCACTTGGAAACCTGGCCATGGACCGGATGAATTTCATCTGAACTCGCCCACAGGCCTGCGCACCCTTCAAGCCCAGCGCGTGCAAGAGGGCTTGCGCAGTGTGATTCAAATTCAGGACATCACGGCCAACTTGCGCACCCTAGAAGACAGCGAGCGGGTAGACCGCTTGGCAGCCATGGGCAAAATGTCGGCGGGCATTGCACACCAACTTAGAACCCCATTGTCAACAGCCCTTCTCTACGCATCGCACCTTTGCAACGAAGGCTTGGAACTGCAAGACCGTGTCAAATTTGCTAAAAAACTCCAAAATCAATTGATCCATTTGGAGCAAATGGCCGGTGAAATGTTGCAATTTGTGAGAGCCCGCCCCCATAAGACCCAAATCATTGCGCTAGACGACTTGGTCAATGAAGCCGTGCAAACCTTGGAAGGCCTGTCGCAGGAAAAGCGCATCGAACTGTCCGTGAGCTTGCAAGCTGAAAATTGCATGGTCAGCGTAGAGCGGCCGTCCGTGGTGTCTGCCTTCATTGCTATTTTGGAAAATGCCATTCAGTGCTCTAGCCCGGGACAAACCATTCAAGTGCAAACCAAAGCCGACCACTTGCGCGGCCAACTGAGCATCGAAGACAATGGCCCCGGCATTGCCGAAGACATGCTGCCCCGATTGTTTGAACCCTTTGCCACCAACCGTGTGACGGGAACTGGCCTAGGACTTGCAATTGCACAGAATGCCATACGCAGCCACCGCGGTGAAATTACTGCCCAAAACAAGCCCGAAGGCGGGGCGCTTTTTGTGGTGGCCTTGCCCAGCATGGCCAACATTTAAACCTTACATTTGTCTACACCGTCAACAACGCCTAACTCATGACCCCGTTTCAAATTCTCCTAGTTGAAGACGACACCGACCTGCGGGAAGCCATCAGCGTCACGCTGCGCTTAGGCGGCGTAGACCACGTGGCCTTTGAGTGCGCCGAAGACGCGCT
>CANNNB010000217.1 GCA_947505995.1 Comamonadaceae bacterium | reverse complement strand
TGCTTTGAAGAACAGCGAAATTGCCGAAGAGCTGGCCTTGCCACCTGTCAAGATTCACTGCTCCATCTTGGCCGAAGACGCCATCAAAGCGGCCGTCGAAGACTACAAGAAAAAACACGCAGCCGTTTAACGCTGCAGCTTGCGAGAAATACACATGGCCATTTCATTAACAGAAGCTGCAGCGCGGCACGTGTCGCGCTACATCACCAAGCGCGGCAAAGGCGTGGGTGTGCGTCTGGGCGTCAAAACCACCGGTTGCTCCGGCTTGGCCTACAAACTTGAATACGTCGACGAGGTAGCGCCTGAAGATGTGGTCTTTGAAGACCACGGCGTCAAGGTGCTCATCGACCCCAAAAGCTTGGCCTACATTGACGGCACCCAATTGGATTTTGTGCGCGAAGGTTTGAACGAAGGTTTCCGTTTTAACAACCCCAATGAGCGCGATCGCTGCGGCTGTGGCGAATCGTTCCGCGTGTGATTTCACTGCAGGCGTCAGACTTTGAGCTGTTCGGCTTGCCCACAGCTTTTGCATTAGACAGGTCGCATCTAGACCTTCAGTGGAAGTCTTTGCAACGCGAAGCTCACCCCGACCGATTTGCTTCTGAAGGGGCAGCCGCTCAGCGCATTGCCATGCAATGGTCCGTGCGCATCAACGAAGCCTACAACCGCCTCAAAGATCCTTTGAAGCGAGCGGCTTACTTGTGTGAACTGCATGGCGCTGCTGTCAATGCAGAAAACAACACCAGCATGCCACCTGCATTTTTGAGTCAACAGATGGAATGGCGTGAAGCCTTGGACGACTGCAAAGCGCTGAAAGATACAGGCGCTAAAATTAAGGCATTAGAAACATTGCTCGAAGAAGTTGATGCGTCTCATGCACAAGCCTTGGCACAAGCCGCTAACTTGATCGATGTTGATCACAATCATGTAGCCGCGGTGGGGCAGGTGAGGGCGCTTATGTTCATTGAAAAATTTGCTCACGAAGTGCAGCACGGACTTGACAGCTGCACTTGAGTTTTACCGGACAGACATTGAAGTTTTAAATGGCACTTTTGCAAATTTCCGAACCCGGTCAAGCGCCGGATCCGCATCAACGACGCATTGCCGTTGGCATCGATTTGGGCACCACGCACTCTTTGGTGGCCTCCGTGCGCAATGGCGTGGCAGAGTGCTTGCCAGACGACAAAGGCCAAATTATTTTGCCTTCTGTGGTGCGCTATTTACCAGGCCAAGGCCGACAGATAGGCCATGAAGCCGTGGCCAATGCGGCCTTAGATCCAGAGAATACTTTGGCCTCTGTGAAGCGTTTTATGGGGAGAAGTTTGTCTGACATTGCGCATCCAGAAAAGTTGCCTTACAGGTTTGTGAAGCCAGAAGGTTCGGATGCACATGCTGACAAAGGCATGCTGTCAATTCAAACTGTACAAGGTGCAAAGTCTCCGGTAGAAGTAAGTGCCGAAATTTTGGCCACACTGCGCTTTAGGGCAGAAGACACCTTCAACGACGACTTGCATGGCGCCGTGATCACGGTGCCAGCGTACTTTGACGATGCACAAAGACAAGCGACCAAAGACGCAGCGCAGATGGCAGGCATCAATGTGTTGCGCCTGATTAATGAGCCCACAGCCGCCGCCATTGCTTATGGCTTGGACAATGCCAGTGAAGGCATCTACGCGGTATTTGATTTGGGTGGCGGCACTTTTGATATTTCTATTTTGCGTTTAACGCGCGGTGTGTTTGAAGTGATGGCCACCGGTGGCGATTCAGCTTTGGGCGGCGATGATTACGACCATGCCTTGGCCGATACAGCCTTGGCTTCGATGGGCTTGTCTAACGAACAGGCTGGCTTAAGTGCTGAAGACAAAACACGTTTGAAAGCAGCAGCACGTGCTGCCAAAGAGGCTTTGACTGCCAATTCTGATGTTTCGTTGGCATGGTCACATGCAGCCCAAAGCCATGAAGTAAAAGTCACTCGCTTGCAATTCAACGAAGCAACTTTGTCGCTCACAGCAAGATGCATGTCTGCTGTTAAAAAAGCTTTGCGCGATGCCAAAATTAAGGCCGAAGACATTCAAGGCGTGGTCATGGTGGGGGGCTCCACTCGCATGCCCCAAGTTCAAGAGGCTGTAGCAGCCTTCTTTGGTAAGCCTCCGCTGAACAATTTAAACCCCGACGAAGTGGTGGCCTTGGGTGCCGCCATACAAGCCAATCAATTGGCTGGCAATGACTCTGCTGGCGATTTGCTCTTGCTTGATGTCATTCCATTGTCCTTGGGCATAGAAACCATGGGCGGTTTGGTAGAGCGCATTATTCCGCGCAACCAAACCATTCCCACTGCCATGGCCCAAGACTTCACCACCTACCAAGATGGTCAAACCGCTTTGGCCTTGCATGTGTTGCAGGGCGAGCGTGATTTGGTGGCTGACTGCCGTAGCTTGGCACGATTTGAATTACGCGGTATACCGCCTATGGCTGCGGGTGCTGCTCGCATTCGCGTCACATTTACCGTAGACGCCGATGGATTGCTAAGCGTTGCAGCCAAAGAGCAAATCAGTGGTGTAGAGACCAAGATCGATGTGAAACCTTCGTATGGTTTGAGCGATGATCAAATTGCCAAAATGCTGCAAGACAGCTTTACAACCGCAGAAGTAGACATGAAGGCAAGAGCATTGGTTGAAGCGAGGGTTGACGGCGACCGCATGTTGTTGGCCACCCAAAGTGCTTTGAATGCCGATGGTCAATTGCTGAATGCAGAAGATCGTGCGCAAATTGATTCACTCATGTTGGCGTTGCGCCATACCGTACACACATCACAAGACGCGCAAGTGGTTGAAGATGCCACCCAAGCCTTGGCACATGCCACCGAAGCTTTTGCGGCCGAGCGCATGAACCACAGCATTCAAAAAGCTTTGTCTGGTCAAAATATCCAGAACCTTTGAAATATTTTTCAGATTGTTCAAGACTCAGCCCTAATCCCTCAGATTGATCTCAATTTATTTAGAAGAATTCAATGCCCGTTATTAAAATTTTGCCGCACGCTGAATACTGCCCTGATGGTGCACAAATTTCTGCGCCATCAGGCACCAGCATTTGCGAAGCTTTGTTGGAAAACAAAATCAACATTGAGCATGCATGCGACATGAGTTGTGCCTGCACCACTTGTCACGTCATTGTGCGAGAAGGCTTGAACAGCTTGAACGAAGCCGAAGAAACCGAAGAAGACTTGCTTGACCGTGCTTGGGGCTTAGAACCCAACTCACGTTTGAGCTGCCAAGCTTTTATGGGCAAGCAAGACGTGGTGATTGAGATTCCCAAATACACCATCAACCACGCAAAAGAAATTCATTGAAATTTTTTCGTGCCAATTAGCGTTTACAGTTAGAACATGCGCCAATTATTTCTAGACACCGAAACTACCGGCCTCTCTGCAGAGGGCGGCGACCGCGTTATTGAGTTGGGGTGTGTCGAGCTGGTTAACCGAAAGCTTACCGGCAACAACCTGCATTTCTACTTCAACCCAGGACGCGACAGTCACGAAGATGCCCTCAAGGTTCACGGTATTAGCAATGAATTTTTGCGAGACAAGCCCAAATTTGAAAGCGTAGTTCAAGAAATTATTGACTACGTGCAAGGTGCCGAAATCATCATTCACAACGCCGCGTTTGACGTGGGCTTTTTAAACAAAGAGCTTGAAATAGCGGGCCACAAACCCTTCAAGCAATATGTCGAGAGCGTGCTCGACACCCTGATCATGGCCAAGCAAATGTACCCCGGCAAACGCAACAGCCTCGATGCACTGTGCGATCGCTTGGGCGTAGACAATTCTGGCCGTACCTTGCATGGAGCCCTGCTCGATGCCGAACTTTTAGCCGATGTTTACATTAACCTCACGCGCGGCCAAGAAGCATTACTCATTGATGCTGGTGGTGATGAAAGCCAAAAGGGCTCAGAAGAATCTGTAGACCTTACTGGTTTTGTATTGCCCGTCATTCAAGCCAATGCACAAGAGCGTGCTGCTCACGAAGACCAATTGGCTCAATTGGACCAAGCCAGTGGTGGTAAGACTATCTGGCGGCAAGTCGCATCGGTTTGACTCCCTAAAAACCTTGAAATCCGCCAATTTTCCATGGCATAATTTAAGGCTACGCTGAAAAAGCGATAGGGCGATTAGCTCAGGGGTAGAGCACTGCATTCACACTGCAGGGGTCGCAAGTTCGAAACTTGCATCGCCCACCAAAAATAACTAATTAAATCAAGCACTTAAGGGCGACTTTAGGTGCTTTTTTTTAGGTTCAAAGTAGTATAGTCCGACTTTACTACTCGTC
>CANNNB010000216.1 GCA_947505995.1 Comamonadaceae bacterium | reverse complement strand
TGCACGCGATAACTGATCGCTCGGTCGTTGTACAAAGAGGCAAACACTTCCTTCATCTTGTGAAGGACATCATCAACGCCGATCACATTCAAAAAAGTTTCTTGTTGGCCCGCAAAGGATGCATCTGGTAAATCTTCGGCAGTGGCAGACGAACGCACAGCAAAAGAAGCCTGCCCATTGCCAGCGCTCAGAACTGCAAACTCGTCACGAATCGCTTTCTCAAGGTCTGCAGGAAAAGGCTGCGCCTCCACCAAGCCTCGGATCTCAGCCCCCACAGTGGCCAAAGACCGAACATCCTCAACATCCAATGCGTTCAATTTTTGGTTGATGCGATCGACCAAACCGCCGTGCTTTAAAAATTCTCGAAATGCATGCGCTGTGGTCGCAAAGCCAGTAGGAACTCGCACTCCGTTGGGGAGTTGCGAAATCATCTCGCCCAAGCTGGCATTTTTGCCACCCACGGACTCAACATCCGTCATTCGAAGTAGCTCGAAGGGAACGGCCAACGCGTCCTTTGCAAAAAGCTTAGACATAAAAACTCCAATATTAAAAGAACGGCACTTTGAGCCCGAACCAATGCTCAGAATCTTGATTGTTTTTAGACTTGATTCTTGAGCGCCAGCAGGCGGTAGATAATGAGTTAGATTTTAGGTCTCATCTCACTGTCCACCCCATTAAAATTTGAACAATGCCAAACAGAACCGTTTTTTTCATCTCCGACGGCACAGGAATTACAGCCGAAACCTTTGGCAAGGCCATCTTGGCCCAATTTGAGATGAAAACACGCTACATCCGGCTGCCATTTGTTGACAGTGCAGACAAGGCACACCAAGCCGTGCGCCAAATCAATCACACCGCAGAGGTCGAGAACATCAAGCCCATCGTGTTTACCACTTTGGTCAACATGGAAGTGCTCCAAGTCATTCGGGACGGCTGCAAGGGGATGTTGCTAGATATGTTTGGCACTTTCGTTAACCCTCTAGAAGAAGAGTTGGGCATCAAATCGCACCATCGGGTAGGCCGATTTTCCGACGTTAGCAAAAGCAAGGACTACCACGACCGCATTGAAGCCATTAATTTTTCACTGGCACACGATGATGGGCAATCCAACCGAGATTTGGAGTCGGCAGAGGTT
Organism: Comamonadaceae bacterium; assembly: GCA_947505995.1. Next base: position 3,211 of record CANNNB010000216.1, on the reverse strand, counting down.
ATCTTGGTGGGTGTGAGTCGCAGTGGCAAAACCCCCACCAGCCTTTATCTGGCCATGCAACACGGTTTGAAAGCAGCCAACTACCCTCTTATTCCAGAAGACTTTGAGCGCAAGCAACTTCCGCCCGCTTTGGTGCCTCATCGCAAAAAAATGTTTGGATTGACCATCCACCCTGAAAGACTTTCAGAGATCAGAACCGAGCGTCGTCCAAACTCTCAATACGCTAGTCTGCAGAACTGCCGTCAAGAAGTGGCCGATGCTGAATCGATGATGCGCCGTTCTGGTATTCGGTGGCTCTCAACGACCACAAAATCAATTGAGGAAATTGCCACCACCATTCTTCAAGAAATCAAGCCTGAGCGATTGATTTACTGAAGGTGGGTTGATTTAGCGCAGGGTGGCTGCAAGTTTTTCAGCACAGCGCTCCGCAACTTCCAATTCACGCGCCTCCACCATGACGCGCACCAGCGGCTCGGTTCCACTAGGCCGTATTAAGACGCGGCCTGTATCTGCCAATTCTGCTTCAACGTCCTTCAAGGCCTGAGCCAGTTGAGGGCTGTCTTTCCAGTTTTGGTCATTGGTCAGGCGCACGTTAATGAGGACCTGAGGAAATAGCACCACATCGGCCAACAGCTCGGCCATGGTTTTGCCAGTAGCCACGCAAGCCTGCAACACCTGCAAAGCGCTGATCAAGCCGTCACCTGTGGTGTGCTTGTCTAAAGCCAACAAATGACCTGAGCCTTCCCCGCCAAGCAACCAAGCATTTTCTTGCAAGGCTTCAAGCACATACCGGTCACCCACCTTACTTCGAATGAAGGGAATGTTTTTGTTTTTAAGAGCCACCTCGATGGCCATGTTGGTCATGAGGGTGCCCACGACGCCAGAGACCACTTCATCACGCGCCAATCGATCACAGACCATTAGGTACAGCAATTCATCGCCGTTGTACAAGCGACCCGAGTGATCGACCAACTGCAGGCGGTCGGCATCGCCATCCAAGGCAATGCCGTAGTCGGCTTGATGTGCTTTGACAGCCGCCACAACGGCTTCCGGATGTGTAGCGCCAACGTCCTTGTTGATGTTCAGGCCATCGGGCGAACAACCAATGGCAATGACATCTGCCCCCAGTTCATGAAACACCTTGGGTGCAATTTGATAGGCAGCACCATTGGCAGCGTCCACCACAATCTTCATACCCTTCAAGGTGAAGTCATGACTGAATGTGCTTTTGCAAAATTCAATATAACGGCCCGCTGCATCGTCTAAGCGCTTGGCCTTGCCAAGTTCTGCTGATGAAGCCCAAACGGGGGGCTCATCGACCAGTGCCTCTACTGAAATTTCCCAAGCATCACTGAGCTTGGTGCCTTTGGCGCTGAAAAACTTGATGCCATTGTCGTCAAAGGGATTGTGACTGGCACTGATCACGACACCCAAAGATGCTCGCCGCGCCCGTGTGAGATAGGCCACCGCTGGCGTTGGCACAGGACCCAACAAAACCACATCGACGCCAGCCGAGTTAAAGCCAGACTCCAGGGCACTTTCTAGCATGTAGCCAGAAATACGGGTGTCTTTGCCAATCAAGACGACGGGGTGAGCCTCAGTTTGTCTCAGTACGCGTCCGACAGCGTGCGCCAAGCGCATGATGAAATCAGGCGTGATAGGTGCTTGGCCGACGGTTCCCCGAATGCCATCGGTTCCAAAGTATTTTCTAGTCATGGTTCTTGTTGTTGTTTGGGATCGCTTGAAATTGTTTGCATTTTAATTCTTCAAGGCCTGCCAAACCCGCAAAGCTTGCACAGTTTCTTTCACATCATGAACTCTCACCACAGAAGCGCCGTTTTGAACCGAAATAAGGGCTGCGGCCAAACTGGCGCCCACTCTGTCATGGGGCAATGGCGACTGGCCCTGAATGGCAGATAGCCGGCCTAATGTGCCCTTGCGAGACCAGCCGGCAAGTATGGGGTGCCCCAAGGACAGCAATTCTGCTTGGTGCTGGATCAAACTTAAATTTTGAGGAAGTGATTTACCAAATCCAATACCGGGGTCCAACACAATTCGGTTGCCTTGAACGCCGCAGGACATCAGTTGGGAGACTTGCTGTCCCAAGAAATCTTTGACTGAGGCAATGACATCACCCGTCATGGGTTGCGCCATCATGGTTTGCGGGTCTAGGTGCATGTGCATCAAACAGACGCCGCATTGGGAATGACGTGCCACCACTTGGAGGGCTCCTGGTTGACGCAAAGCCCATATGTCATTGATAACGTCCACCCCTAAGTCCAAAGCGATCTGCATCACTTCAGGCTTGTAGGTGTCAACCGAGATTGGAACCTGCCAAGTCAGTGCTTCTCGCAAAAATGGCAAGATTCGATTCAACTCTTCTTCCACGCTGACGGGTTGTGCACCGGGCCTAGATGATTCCCCGCCAATGTCCAAAATATCGGCCCCTTGAGCCAGCATTTTTTGGGCACTTTCAAGTGCAACAGACAACGCACTGTGACGCCCCCCATCAGAGAACGAGTCGGGGGTGAGATTCACAATGCCCATGACTTTGGGTTGCGTCAAGTCAAGCTGGTACCTCGAAGTCTGCCAAATGGGCTGGGACATGGCGTCAAAGGAGTTTGAAAGATTGATTTGGCTGCTTAGAAACAAACACGGGGCCGAAGCCCCGTTTGTCTTGAATGGATCAGGCCGCGTTGGGCTCTGGATCGACTTTGACAGCAGGTGGACTACCCGCATCGTCACTGCCAGAAGGAGGGATGCGCGGCGTCCAGTCTTTGGGTGCTTTGGGTTCACGACCGGCCATGATGTCGTCAAGTTGGGTCACATCAATGGTTTCCCACTCCAACAAAGCCTTGGCCATGGCATGCATTTTGTCGCTGTGCTCTTCGATTAAGCTGCGCGCCAATTTGTACTGCTCATCAATGATGCGGCGCACTTCAGCGTCAACCTTTTGCATGGTGGACTCAGACATGTTGGTGGTCTTGGTGACAGAGCGACCTAAGAAAACTTCGCCTTCATTTTCAGCATAGACCATGGGGCCCAAGGCAGTGGTCATGCCATAGCGCATGACCATGTCGCGGGCGATTTGGGTAGCACGCTCAAAGTCGTTGCTGGCGCCGGTGGTCATTTGTTTCATGAACACTTCTTCGGCAATGCGGCCGCCAAACAACATGCTGATTTGGTTCAACATGTATTCGCTGTCGTAGCT
>CANNNB010000215.1 GCA_947505995.1 Comamonadaceae bacterium | reverse complement strand
TCGATGAATTGGTGCAAGAAGCCATGCTAACCCTTGAAGGCTTAAGCCAATCTAAGAAGGTCGTTATCAAAGCCGAACTTAAAGCGGCCGATTGTTTGGTCACTGTAGAAAGGCCTTCCGTGGTGTCCGCCTTGGTGGCTATTTTGGAAAACGCCATTCAACACTCAGCCGAAGGTCAGACCATCCATGTGCGTTCACAAGCAGACCACCTGCGCGGCATGATGACCATCGAGGACAACGGCCCTGGTATTGCGTCTGACATGCTGCCCCGATTGTTTGAGCCCTTTGCCACCAACCGAGTCACGGGCACTGGCCTTGGTTTGGCCATTGCACAAAATGCCATTCGCAGCCACCGGGGTGAAATTACGGTTCAAAACAAAGCCGAAGGTGGTGCGCTGTTTACGGTGGCACTGCCCAGCATGGCCAACCTTTAACAAATCGCGAGTTCCATGTCCTCCATCACGCCTTTTCAAATTCTCTTGGTTGAAGACGACACCGATTTGCGCGAGGCCATCAGCGTCACATTGAGGTTGGGTGGCGTTGAGCATCAAGCCTTTGAATGCGCTGAAGACGCCCTGCCCGCCATAGATCCTGAAGTAGAACAAATGCTGGTGACCGACTTTAGGTTGCCAGGCATGAACGGCTTGCAACTCTTGGCCCAAGCCCGAGAGCGCCACCCCCAACTGCCCGTGGTGGTGATGACAGCTTATGCCGACACCCAATTGGCCGTTCAAGCCCTGAAAGGTGGCGCACGCGACTTTTTGATCAAACCCTTCATGCCGCAGCAGCTTTTGGAGGTGATTGCAAGGCATCACCCCAGCCCTAAGCCGGCAAAAACGGGCATGGATGCGGAAATCATTGCAGCCGACCCGGCAATTCTTGCCGTTAAAAACCGCTGCGAACGGGTGGCAGGCACCGGTGCCACGGTTCTTTTGACCGGTGAATCAGGGGTGGGCAAAGATGTTTTTGCCAAACAAATTCACCAACTTTCAGACCGCCGAAGCAAGCCTTACGTGGCCATTAACTGCGCCGCCATTCCAGAAAACTTGCTCGAATCCACCCTGTTTGGCTACGAAAAAGGCGCCTTCACTGGGGCCGTTAAAGCCCAACCGGGCAAGTTTGAACAGGCCAATGGCGGCACCTTGTTCTTGGATGAAATTGGTGAAATGCCCCTCGAGTTGCAGGCCAAACTGCTGCGTGTTTTGCAAGACCAAGTGGTGGAAAGACTGGGCTCTTTGCGCTCCATTCACTGCGATGTGCGCATCGTGGCTGCCACCAACCAAGACCTGCAGCAGAGAGTGAAAGACGGTAAATTCAGAGAAGATTTGTATTTCCGTTTGGCTGTGTTTCCCATTCGCATTCCAGCCCTTCGCGAACGCAGAAACGACATCCTGCCTTTGGCCGAACATTTCTTGGTTCGGTATGGCCGCACCATGGGCCGACAAGGTTTGAAACTGTCTGAAGCCAGCCAGCGAGATTTAGAAAACTACCCTTGGCCCGGCAATGTGCGCGAATTGGAAAACGCCATTCAACGGGCTTTGCTTTTAAGCGATGGCGAGATGATCGAGCCGGCCGACATTGAACTGCACGGCAGCCAAGCACCCGCTCAAGCCACCTCCCAAGCGCATCCAACGGCACTTGATGGCACAGCTCTTGCATACGTTTTAGACCAAGAAAGCACCGCTTCGGGTGCCCAAGACATGGACTCCATTGAACGAGATCACATTTTGAAGGTTCTCAAACAAGTGGGGGGCAACCGAAAGGAAGCCGTGAACATTTTGGGATTGTCTGAACGGGCCTTGCGCTACAAGCTCAAGGCCTACAAAGAAGCTGGTTTTCTTTTTGAATAAATTGAATTAAGATCAAAACATGTCGAACAACGCACTCGATTCCTTGTCAAGCCAGATGAAAGTCATGGCTGATATGGCTGCGGGCCAGCTCAATTCAACATCCTCCCTGCCCGCCGCTGGCGAGCCCGACTTCCAAGACGTTCTGAAAAAAGCCGTCTTGTCTGTGAACGAAGCGCAAAACGTGGCGCAGGCCAAAGTGCAAACGTTCTCAACAGGCGAAAGCAACATGACCCTTGAAGAAGTCATGGTATCTATGCAAAAAGCCAACTTGTCTTTTCAGACCATGATTGCGGTGCGCAACCGCTTGGTAGATGCGTACAAAGAAGTGACCAACCTTCAGGTTTAAGTTTCGGCTTTTTTTTTGGCTTGGCTGGCAACATCCGCCTTAAGTTGAGCAACGTCTTTGTCATTCAACTTGCCATCCATTTCATAAGCCCAAGCCAACACCTGCGCCACCGCCGCAAACAACTCTGGCGGCACCCAAGCATTCAGGTCCAGTTCCATTAAGAAAGCCACTAGGCTTGGCTCGGTGCGGGTAGGTATGCCAAGAGCTTTGGCTCTGTCTAATATGGCTTGCGCCAACTCACCCCTGCCCTGCGCCAGCACGCGAGGTGCAGGCATACCAGGCTTGTAACCCAGCGCTACGGCTTGCATCACTGTGTCTGGTGGCGCGCTAGCCATTGGGCGCCTCTGTTTCGTTGGACAAAGTTTCTAAGCGAACATCGCTAATGCCACTTGCTTGCAGTTCTTCCATAAGCGAAGGCATTAAAGATGGCCACCGGTCTTGTGCGTTGACGGCATGCGCAATTTGCAGCGACAAGTCTGAGCCCCACTGCGAACCCACAATGCGGATTCGACCCAAATTAGGAAGCTCCACTTCCACTTTGAGCGTGGCGCCCTTTTCTAATTGGGCAGGCTTGTTGGCTTGGTTGCGCCAAGCATCTTCACGAACCAAGCGCATGGGAATTCCCGGTGCCAATTCGGCTTGCCAAACCATTTGACCTTGCGTCAACATTTGCGCTGCTTGCTGGGCGTGTTCGCTGTCTGGCTCTAAGGCGGCTACCCATTTTGTGAGTTGTGCGATAGAAGGCTCTGCAATTGGCTGCGCCAAGGCATTGAAGGCTTGTTGTGGTTCACCTGCATGAACTTTAGGCGCAGTATGTTTAAGCGACGTACTAGGTGATGCCGCGTTTGATTGTGGCTGATCAGTCTGCAGATTTTCTTGTGTATCGAAATGCGGTTTTAGGCGGCGCGGCAACCACGCTTCACTTAGCCTTTGGGCTGCAAATATGTCGCTATTGGCCAGTGCTTCATACAAATTTAAAAGTACGGGTAAACCGCTGGTTGCATTTGTTTTAGTTGCAAGCTTGGCTTGAGTAGAAGTGGTATCTGGCTCTGCATTGGCAGGCTCAACCTTAACTTGCGAGGTCTGTTTTATTTCATCACCGCTTGCAGTTTCTGTCTTTGAAGCAGTATTTGGTTGAGATACATTGAATCTCAAATTAGGCGAAGGCTTGGTCAATACAAAATTAATCCATGAAGCCAACCCCTCCTCCAACATCGGGTGCACTTCGCCCTTCAACAATGCATCGGGATCGGGTCCTTGTGACTCGAAGCCTTTGGTGTTCAAGGGCTTCACAATTTGCACGGCCAAAGGCACAGACAGCGCAGTGCGTGCTGTTTGCCCTTTTTCTGCCTGTAACACTGGTTGTGCCCATTGCAAAGCCACACGACTGTCTAAATGTTGAGCGTCCTCGGGAATGCCTGGCACCGCAGAAACAGGCGCCACAGGCTTGGCCTCTAATAACTGCGTTAGAGGCTGTTGAAGGTCGGGGGTTTGAGCGGGGATGAACATGGGCCAAGCAAACGAAAAAGCTCAGCCCTTTGGGAAAAATTCCCTTAGGCAGCCATGGCAGAACCTACTGATCGAACTTCAGCGCCAGCCATGTTCAAAGGCTGATTGGCCGCTTCAGTTTGATCGTTGGTTAAGCCTGCATGTTCACGCCAAGCTTCAGACAAAGGCTGCAGTGCGTTGATCACGCCTTGAAGCTTTTCTGAATCGCGACGCAAGCGAGCGAGCAAAATTTCACGGTTGGCCCAGTCATAAATGACCGCCAAGTTTTCTGCAATTTCACCGCCCTGCGCTTTGTCCAGGCAAGCTTCTAGACCTGTGGTGATCAGCTCTACCGCTTTGGTCAGCGAGTCAGACGCATCAGTACCCTCTGCCATTTGCAATTGAGCACTGCGCAAATGATCAAGCAGGCGCGCGTATACCATGACCACCAAGTCGATGGGTCTAGCTGACGAAACACCAGTTTCGCGCTGAGTGGCCGCATAGGCACGGTGAGAACGCATGGTCATATATATCCTTTTAAAATTCAATTATTTCTGCGAAGCAGTCAGGCCATCCAAGGCACTTTTTAGTGAATCACTGGTGCTGTTGAGTTTGAACAGCAAAGCGTCCAATGCCGAATATTGCGCTGTATACCTTGCTTGCACGGCG
>CANNNB010000214.1 GCA_947505995.1 Comamonadaceae bacterium | reverse complement strand
TCACGGCCCTTTTCGGTTTGACGTGCAATGGCTTGCTCTAAATTCTCGGTGGTCAAAATGTCGTTGGCAATGGGCACGTTGTAATCAAGCGCAATGCGGCTGACGCCTGCACCCGATTCATTGGCCACCAATTCGAAGTGATAGGTTTCGCCGCGAACGATACAACCTAAGGCCACCAGCGCGTCGTATTCACCGCGCTCAGCCATAGCTTGCAGTGCAATGGGAATCTCTAATGCGCCAGGCACCAGCACATGGTCGATGTCATGAACTCCAAGTTCTTCCAATTCGCGAATACAAGCCACTGCCAAGGCATTGGTGATATCTTCGTTGAAGCGTGCTTGCACGATGCCGATGTGCAGACCCAAACCATCTAATTCTTGTTCTATACCTTTGTCTGCGCCTTGCATATTTATTCCTTAGGGATGTAACCGGTAATTTCAAGGCCATAACCCGCCATGCTGGGCATGCGTCGGGGTTGGCCCATGAGTTTCATTTTGTGAACGCCGCATTCGCGCACAATTTGCACGCCCACGCCGTAGGTGCGCAAATCCATTTTGCTTTTGTTGGGTGCTTGAGCAGAGCGAGCGCGGCCTTCAAACTGCGCGAGCAATTGTTCTGCACTTTCACCGCAATTGAGCAACACCGCCACACCATGGCCTTGCTTGTTAATGTAGTTCAAGCTGTTTTCCAAGCTCCATGAATGCATGCTGCGACCAACTTCAAGCACATCAAAGACTGACAAAGGCTCATGCACGCGAACCGGCACTTCTGCATCAGGATTCCATTTACCTTTGACCAGGGCCAAGTGCAAAGATTGGCTGGGCTTGTCTTTGAAAGCGTGAGCCGTGAATTCACCGTGCGCAGTTTGCAACACACGCGTGCCGACTTTTTCAACCAAGGACTCGGTTCTGTTGCGGTATTCAATGAGGTCGGCAATGGTGCCAATTTTGAGACCGTGCTCGGCTGCGAAAATTTGCAGATCGGGCAAGCGGGCCATCGTGCCGTCGTCTTTCATGATTTCGCAAATTACAGAAGACGGACTGCAACCGGCCATCGTGCCCAGGTCGCAACCAGCTTCAGTATGACCGGCACGCATAAGTACGCCGCCCTCTACGGCTTGCAATGGGAAGATGTGGCCTGGCTGAACCAAGTCATTGGCGGTTGCATTGGCGGCCACGGCGGCTTTGACCGTCAAAGCGCGGTCAGCGGCAGAAATACCGGTGGTCACGCCTTCGGCGGCTTCAATCGAAACGGTGAAAGCTGTGCTGTATACCGTGCCGTTGCTTGAGGCCATAGGGGGTAATTTCAAGTGCTCACAGCGTTCACGCGTCAGGGTGAGGCAAATGAGACCGCGACCATATCGGGCCATGAAATTAATGGCTTCGGCTGTCACATGATCGGAAGCAATGAGCAAATCGCCCTCGTTCTCACGGTCTTCGTCATCCACCATGATCACGATACGCCCTGCGCGCAAGTCTGCGACGATGTCTTCTACAGATGAAATTTTTACAGGCGTCAAGGGACGGCCAGAATTCGTCGTCATGTCACTTCTTTCAAGATGGCGCACCGGCAGAAAAAGCCGATGCCGCAGTGTTGGCCGATGCGTCGTTGCTGAGCATGCGCTCAACATAACGTGCAATCAAATCTATTTCTAAATTCACAGCGCTGTCTTTTTGCAATGCGCCCAGCGCAGTGTTTTCCACCGTGTGGGGGATGAGGTTAATGCTGAACTCACACCCGCTCAAAGAATCTGCCACTTTGTTCACAGTGAGGCTGACGCCATTGACCGTGATCGAGCCTTTGTAGGCCAAGTATTTGCCCATGCCAACAGGTGCTTGAATTCGCAGTTCCCAACTTTCGCCAACCTGCACAAAATGAGTCACATGGCCTATGCCATCTACATGGCCCGACACGATGTGGCCACCCAAACGATCGTGCGCACGCAAGGCTTTTTCTAAGTTTACTTTTTTGCCAAGTTTGTCGAGGCCGCAAGTTTTGTCGAGAGACTCGGCAGAAATATCAATGCTGAACTGTTGGGTTGCTAAGTCGAATGAAGTGACGGTCATGCAGGCGCCGTTGATGGCAATGCTGTCACCCAAGCCAACATCGTCCAGGTACCCAGCAGGTACCTCGAGAGTGAGTCGCTTGCCATGGCTTAAAGAGCTGCCCAGGTCGTGGAGGGCGGCGATACGCCCCACGCCGGTGATGATTCCGGTAAACATGGCAGGTATTTTCGCAGGGATTGGGCCAATTTAGGCCGTGACCCTGGCTAAAACCCGCAAATCTTTACCGATTAACTGTGTTTCTGTGAATTCGAGTGACAGGCCCTGTGACAAGTCTTCCAAAGGGCCCCAGCTCGCCATGCCCTGGCCCATGCCCAATAGCTTGGGGGCCAGGTAAACCAAGAACTCGTCAACGCAAGCTTCTCGTATGAGCGAGCCATTGAGTTTGTGGCCTGCTTCGACATGCAATTCATTCACTTCCCGCTTAGCCAAATCTGACATGAGGGCTGGCAGATCTACTTTGCCCTGTTTATTGGGCAGCACCGTAATGTGGGCACCCATGGCCTCTAAGGCTGTCCTTTTTTCAAGATGGTCTTTGGCCGCGTAAATCCAAATTTGTCTGGGTGTGAGTGCGCCAGGCTGGGTGTGTTGAAACAGCTTCGCCAAGGGTGGCGTTTCTAATTGGCTGTCCACAATCACCAAGTGCGGCATTCGGGGGGCATCACTTAAGTCGGCGCAAAGCCGAAGATCTAACAGGGGATCGTCTTGGAGTACTGTGCCGATGCCAGTGAGAATGGCGCAGGCTCGGGCGCGCCAGGCATGACCATCTGCGCGAGCGTCTGGGCCCGTGATCCATTGACTTTGGCCATTGAGAAGGGAAGTTTGGCCATCTAAAGAGGCCGCTATTTTCAGGCGCACCCAAGGTTTGTGACGTTTCATGCGGCTTAAAAAACCAAGGTTTTGTTGTTCTGCCTGATACAAGCCATCACCGACTTCAACCTCAATACCGGCAGCTTTCAAGCGACTCAAGCCTTGGCCCGCTACCAAGGGGTTGGGGTCGGCCATGGCAGCCACCACCTTGCCAACTTTGGCATGGATGAGGGCGTCGCAGCAGGGGCCTGTTCGGCCATGGTGAGCGCAGGGTTCAAGCGTCACGTAGACGGTAGCACCTTCAACGCTGTTGCCTTGGCTGGCGGCATCTTGCAAGGCCACCATCTCAGCATGAGAGCCTCCCGTCTTTTGGGTATGTCCTTGACCCAAAACTTGCCCTTGACTGTTCACGATGACGCAGCCAACCCTTGGATTGGGCGATGTGATGCGCATGGCTTGTGAGGCGATGTTCAGCGCTTTCAGCATAAAGGGGCTGGCTGTCATGGGGTTCTGTGGTTTTGTTCGATGATGCCAAGGATACGACATGTTAAAGGCCAACCCAAGAGGGGGTGCTGGCGCGCCTTATTTGCCAACTCAACTCAATGGAGCCTTGAAGCTTGTCTTGGTTGGGCCATTTCACGCTGACTTGCAAACTTTGAAGCATGTTGGGATCTGTATTTTGATTGGAAATGCTTGTGATGTTCCAGTTTCTTTCAAATTGGATGCCCGCTTCAGAGATAAGTGCAACCGTATCGTTTGAGTTCTGAAATTGCGAAACGCAAAAGGCAGTTGGCACTTGCCAGCATTCTGCAAGGTCTTGAGCCAAGCCACTAGCCAGATCCAAATTTCTTTGGTTTTGATTGGCAGCCATGCTGGCCATGCTGAATTGAATGGCCCCAGACAGACCGAGTGCCAAGATGGCACTGGCAAATACGGCTTCTAGCACGGTAAAGCCTGATTTAGAGTGATGCTGAAAGTCATTGAATGGCATACCTAGAAACCTGCATTTTTCCAAGAGCTTGAAACTCGCTGAACCCTTGTAGCGTCGATGCCAAGAGGCCACTCATGGTGATAAGCCTCGGTGTTGAGTGTGTAAAGTGCGACTGGGTTTTGACATGCGTTAGCGCTTTGAAAATAGACAACGCCTGTGATGGCAGCTTGATTGGCTATTTGGGGGCACTGAACGGCACAAGCAACAGCTGAAAAAATCAAAACAACTGGTGCACTTTGCGTGCCCAAACTTTGTGTCCAAGTGAGTGGACTGTCAATCCAATAAACGGATCGGCTGGGAAGTGAAAGGGCGGTTAATCCATTTTGCAATTGGGCTGTTGAAATGGCCTTGAGTTGAAGCGGTGTGATGTTGCCAAACAGTTTGCGCCATTCGATGGGCATGCAATCGGTTAAGGGCGGCCTGGGGGCGGGCTCCAAATTGGGCGGTGTAAAGGGCGCACTGATGGGGATGTAAAGGCTTTGTTGAACCG
>CANNNB010000213.1 GCA_947505995.1 Comamonadaceae bacterium | reverse complement strand
GCAGGCAGTAAGTCAGGCGTGAATTGAATTCGACTGAATTGACCGTTCAAGGTTTTGGCCAGTGTGTTCACAGTCAAAGTTTTGGCCAAACCAGGCACACCCTCAATTAGAAGGTGCCCCTGGGCTAGCAAGCCAATCAAGACACGTTCTAAAAAAACATCTTGGCCAACAACCACTCGCTTGACTTCATACATGACCCTTTGCATCAAGGCAGCGGCCTCTGTAGGATTGCTAAGCTGTGGCGCTGGGTTCTGACCGCGCCAAGCTTCGTTTGAGTGACTCATGTGGTTCCCTCCGAAAATTTAAAAAGGTGGTAAGCCAACGGCAGATCCCGCGCTCTCAATGGTGGTGGCAAAGCCAATGCCAATGAATGTTCTTGCCGATGTTGGATTCAGAATGGCCGTCACGATGCCAATGACCTCTCCCGACATGTTGACCAAGGGGCCACCGGAGTTGCCAGGGTTGGCTGCCGCATCGAATTGAATCAGGCCGCTAAGGGCTTGATTGCCATCAGGTGATTTGAACTGTCGATTCAGACCAGAGACAACGCCTGCTGAAACTGAAGGTCCAATGCCAAATGGAAAGCCAACCACCACAACTTGGTCGCCTGGCAAGAGTTGCTGACTCGACCCTAAAACTGCGGGCTCAAGATCGTCTGGTATTTTTTGAGGTTTGATCACTGCCAAGTCTTTTTCGGGTTGTACGCCGATGACAATGGCCTCTGATTCAGTGCCATCAAAAAAAGTGACCTTCAATTTTTTGGCGCCGGCAATTACATGAAAATTGGTCAAAATCGTGCCATCGTCTTTAATGACAACGCCAGTGCCAACGCCACTTTCTTTGTCGATGTCTTTGTTTTTGGGGTCGGCTATGTAGGACTGCACATGCACCACGGCGCCTTGAACCGATGTGGCTGCTCTTGCGCTTTGGGAAGGCAGCTCTTTGTTTTGTAGCGTATGCATCACAGCGCCATCAATATCACTCTGAGTGAGATTTTTGGGCAAAGGGTTGAGCTTGAGGACAATTCCCATGGCAAGCATGGTCAGAACAACGCCCATCAAGAAAACGGCGGCAAAATCCCACCGAAATTTTGATTTCCAGACATCAAGTTTGTTTTGGGAAGGATCTGCAACCTTGGCCAGCTTGTCGATGTCAGACGAGGTCGCGGTTGAATCCGCAACAGTGTGCGAGATGGAACCCACAGTTCGCGGGCTTTTGCTAAAAACCGCCTCTCGTTTCATCGAATAACCATAACATAAGCTTCAATGGTAAATTGGCGGAACTTGCGAAAACCCTATTGGCTATGCAATTTTTAAACCCCTTCATGCTTTGGTCCCTCATGCTCCTGCCGCTCATGGTGGCTGGCTATGTGTGGCTTTTAAGGCGCAAACGGCAGCAAGTCGTCACATTTTCAGCAGTATCTTGGATCTTGCAAAACATGGATCTGCCGTCCCCTTGGCGGCGGCACATCCCGCCAGTCTTAATTGGTTTAGCCATGGCGCTTTTGTTGTTTGCCAGCGCCAGGCCTATGGCAAGGGTGACCTTGCCAGCCGACTACATGACGCTCATCATGGCCATGGATGTCTCCCGAAGTATGCTGGCAGAAGATGTAGAGCCCAGCAGAATTAAGGCGGCTCAAAAGGCAGCCAAAGAATTTTTACAGGACCTGCCTAAAAACGTTCGTGTGGGCATTGTTTCGTTTGCCGGCAATGCTCAGGTGGTGCAGCATGTGTCGCAAGACAAAGACGAGTTGGTTGCTGCGATTGATCGTTTTCAATTGCAGAGGGGAACGGCCACAGGCAGCGGCCTTTTGTTGGCTTTGAGCACACTCAGGCCAGAAGCGCCAATTGATTTGGAGGCGGCTCTTTACAACCCCAATCCTTTTGGCTACAGCGATCAAGGCCGTCAAGGCCAAGCGGGCGGCTCTAAAAGTTTGGACGCCAAACCTACCGCACAAGAGCGCCAACCCGAGCCCCCTGGCTCCTACAAGGGAGGCGCCATCGTTTTACTCTCTGATGGACGCCGTACCACTGGCCCTGACCCCTTGCTGGCTGCAAAGAAGGCTGCCGATTTGGGCGTTCGTGTTTACACCGTTGGTTTCGGTACACCAAATGGTTTTATTCCGGGCTACGAAGGCTATTCATATTTCACCCAAGTAGATGAGGAAGCTTTAAAGGGTATCGCCAAGATCACTGAAGCCGATTATTTCAAGGCTGGCTCGGCAGAAGATTTGAAGCAAGTCTACAAACACCTCTCTACGCAATTCACGATGGAAAAACGTGACACAGAAATAACAGCCTTACTATCGGGGCTGGCTCTGGTGTTCGTTTTTCTCGCACTCTTGCTGTCGGCACTTTGGTTCAGATTAGGGCCTCAGAATTCTTTTAAATCTTTTAGCTAGGTGATGCAATGGTCGATAACGGCGTGCTAAAAATTGAGTCAATGAAAAATCGCTGTACCCCTGCAGAATGGCAGGCTCGAGTTGACTTGGCTGCTTGCTATCGCTTGGTGGACATTTACGGCATGTCCGACATGATGGCCAACCATGTTTCATGCAGTGTGCCAGGAGAAGAGGGCGCCTTTTTGATCAATGCTTACGGCATGATGTACGAAGAAATTACGGCCTCAAGTCTGATCAAAATTGACATTCATGGCAATATTTTGGACAAGCCTGACTTTGGTGAGTTGAACTATGGCATTAACAAAGCAGGTTATGTGATTCACAGTGCCATTCACGAAGCGCGACCAGAAGTCAGGTGCATCATCCACACGCACAGTTGGGCTTCCATGGCGGTTTCCTCGCTTGAGTGTGGCTTGTTGCCCTTAACGCAAACCGCCATGCGGTTTTTGAAGATTGCCTACCATGACTACCAAGGCGTGGTTCTGAACAACGAAGAGAAAGCCTCTTTGCTTGAGGACTTAGGGCAAGGCGAGGCCTTGATTTTGCGCAACCATGGCGCGCTGACAGTGGGTAAAACGGTGGGCGAGGCTTTTAACTGGGCACACAGATTAGAGCTGGCATGCCACTCGCAATTGGCTGCCATGGCTTGCAATACGCCTTTCACAAAAGTAGCGCCAGAAGTTTTAGAAGAAACATGGAACAACTATCAGCCTAGCACTCGCAGACCTTATGGCTTGATGGAGTGGCCTGCACTTTTACGCAAATTAGATCGCTTAGATTCAAGCTATCAAACCTAAATCGGCTTGACTCGATTCAGTTTCATTCAAGTGAACTTATGAAGATATTGCTTTCAGAGTTGGCCTTGCGTGCTTTATCGCAGGACATTGCAAGAGTGATGGGGACTCGTCCTTTTGAATGTGTAAGCTTTGAAGATGCCCTTGACTCGGGACGACGTGATTTTGATGCGGCCTTTGTATCGCGCGACGTCACTGGCTTGTCCACCAAGCATGAGCTTTCACCCCGCCTAAAGGCTTGCTACAAAGTTTTAGAAGATTCTCCAAATTTACGCTGGGTTCACATTCACTCTGCTGGTGCAGATCGCGAGGTGTACGTTCGCCTTAAAGAAAAGGGTGTGCATGTCGCCACGTCAACGGGCTCCAATGCCGAAGTGGTAGCTCAAACTACATTGGCGGGCTTGCTGGCTTTATCTCGCCAATTTCCTCAGTTGGTTCATGCCATGCACAACAGAAAGTGGGCGCCTTTGCTGGGCTCACAATTGCCTCCCGATTTAGCGGGTCAAACAGCAATGTTGGTAGGCTGGGGGCCAATTGCACAAAGGGTGGCACAGTTTCTGTCAATGTTAGGTCTTCGTTTGAAAGTGGTTCGCCGGCAAGTACAAGCTGAATCTCTAGTGAAGTCTGGCAATGATTCTTTGCAGCCAGAAATGCTGACTTTTGAAACTATAGACAGCGCTTTGCCATCAACCGACTGGATCATCTTGATGTGCCCCTTGACAGAAACAACCCGAGGCTTGATCAATGCCCGAAGGTTGAGTTTGTTGCCACCAGGCGCTGGCTTGGTGAATGTGTCTCGCGGTGAAGTGGTGGTAGAAAGAGACTTGATTGATGCGCTTCAAAACGGCAGATTAAGAAGCGCTTATCTGGATGTTTTTGAGCACGAACCCCTTGCCCAAACATCCCCCCTGTGGGGTTTGCCCAATGTCATTGTGACGCCCCATTCAGCAGGGTTTTCTGCTGGAAATGAAGCGCGGGTGAGCCAAATGTTCTTGGACAATCTTGCTTCATGGGCTTCTGAATAAAAAATACCATGCTACAATTCGAAGCTTAGCGGCTGTAGCTCAGCTGGATAGAGTACTTGGCTACGAACCAAGGGGTCGTGGGTTCGATTCCTGCCAGCCGCACCAGATTTCGATTTTTTCGAGACTAGAACACAGCTTAGAGGCTTATGCCCCTAGGCTGTTTTTCTTTCAG
>CANNNB010000212.1 GCA_947505995.1 Comamonadaceae bacterium | reverse complement strand
CATCGACCTCTTTAAGGCTTGCGCCTGCGTCCTCATTGTGTGGCACCACTTGGTGCTTTATAGCCCCATGGCCATTGTGGTGGCAGAGTGGTTACCGCTGCTTGAAGTTTTTCTTCTTGATTACGCACTGATGGCGGTGCAAATTTTCTTGGTTGTAGGTGGGTACTTGAATGCCAAGTCTTGGGCCAATTCTGCCCCAAAATCTGCGTTTGATTTTTTTCCAAGATTGTTGTTGCGCTATCAAAGATTGACCATTCCATTGCTAGTAGCCTTGAGTGTGGCCGTTGCAATCACAGCGCTTGTTCGCCCTTACTTTGATCACTCGTCGCTTTCAAATGCGCCTGCCTTGGTTCAAGTTGTCGCGCACATTTTCTTGCTTCAAGACATTCTTGATTTGGAGGCTTTTTCAGCGGGCGTTTGGTATGTCGCCATAGATTTTCAACTGTTTGCAATGGCGATGGCTTGTGCTTCGCTTGCACAGGTATGGCAGGGTGTTTCGGACAAGGGTTCTGTCGTGCGCAAGGCATTTGGCTTTTGGTTGTTTCTAACCTTGTATTCAATTTTTGTGTGGAATCTGAATCCCTTGGGTGAAATGTGGGGCGCTTATTTCTTTGGTGCTTATGGCTTGGGTTTGTGCGTTGGATCGTGGCGCTACACAGATATCAAATTCAATGTGCGAAGTTTAGGGCTACTGATTTTCATGGTTGGTGTTGTTGCTATGGCCTACCATCCTAGAGAAAGGCTGATGCTGGCCATTGCAGCAGCTTTGTTGTTGTGCTGGTATGAGGCAAATGATTGCAATGCTATTCAGTGCTTCCAAAGGAAATGGATTCGCGAATTGTCAAATGCCTCTTACGCCATTTTTCTAATTCACTTCAGCGTGAGTTTGGCGGTCAGTGCTGTGGTTTCTAATTTCTGGTCTGAAAATAAACCAATCAATGCGCTGGGCTTGTTGCTTGCCTTTGGATTGTCTGTCTTCTTGGGTCGTCAATTGCACTTGCGCATTGAAGTTCAAAAAATGACTTGGAGTCAATGGTTGCAATGGGTTGCCACGTTTGTGGCAACCTGCACAGGGGTCATGTTACTTGGCTGAAGCCTCTTGACTTTCATTCACTTTGCCCTGAATGTAGGCCAGTGCAGCTTCTATCTGATCAATCAAGATAAGGCATAAGTCGCCTGCAGAAAGACGCGCCAAGGCTGTGTCAATGGCATTGAACTCACCCTGAATGTCTTGAACATACTGGGTTCGGACAGCACCATTCAGACCTTCGCGAAGCAGTTGAATCACTTCACCTTCGCTGCGGCCACGTTGGCAAGCATCTTGGTACAAAATGACTTCGTCAAAGGCTGCGCCCAAAATTTGAGTTTGATCTCGAATGTCTTGATCACGGCGATCGCCCGCACCACTGATAACCACCACTCTTTTTTGTGCTGGCATGTTGTCAACAGCTTGAACCAAGGCCTGAATGGCATCAGGGTTGTGACCGTAATCGGCGATCAAAGTAGCACCCTTGTAATCAAATACATTGAATCGACCGGGCACGCCTTGGATGTCGCTGATGAAAGTGGACAAGCCCAGTGCAATGGTGTCCCAAGGCACATTGACGGCCCAAGCCGCTGCCACTGCAGCCAAGACATTTTCAGTTTGGAAACCAATTTGTCCTTGGCGTGTCAGGGGTACTTCAGTGAGGGGAATTCGGAATGACTTCTTTCCCTGTTGAGCCACAATGCTGCCGTTTTCTGTGTAAACCACTCGCTTACCTTGAGCTCGGTGCGTGGCCAATGCAGGATGATGTGAGTCTAGAGCGAAGAAAGTGACGTCACCAGGACACATCCTGGCCATCATGGCGACTTGAGGGTCGGCTGCATTCAAAACAGCCATGCCATCGCTTGCAACATTCAACACAACAACCCGTTTTAAGACCGATAAATCTTCTAAGGTAGTGATGTAGTTCAAGCCTAAGTGATCGCCAGAGCCAATGTTGGTGACGATGGCCACTTGGCAACGATCGAAAGCCAATCCCTCGCGCAGCAAGCCACCCCGAGCTGTTTCAAACACAGCAGCATCGACATCGGGGTGCATCAGCACATTTCTTGCACTGCGTGGTCCACTGCAGTCACCATCGTCAATTTGGCGGCCATTGACATACACACCGTCGGTGTTGGTCATGCCCACGCGCATCTGATTGGCTTTGAGGAGGTGAGCCGTCAGCCGCACGGTAGTTGTTTTACCATTGGTGCCCGTTACCGCAATGACGGGAATACGGCCGTTTTCCCCATTGGGATACATGTAGTCGATGATTGCCTTGCCAACATTGCGGCCTTTGCCAAATGAAGGGCTGATGTGCATGCGCAAGCCAGGCGCTGCATTGACTTCGACAATGCCACCATTTTGTTCTTCAAGAGGCTTGAGGACCGATTCGCAGACGACGTCGACACCACAAATATCAACGCCCACCATCTGAGCTGCAGTTACCACGCGTGCAACGACTTCGGCGTGAACATCGTCAGTGACGTCTGTGGCTGTACCGCCAGTGGACAAGTTGGCGTTGTTGCGCAAAATGACGCGGCGACCTTTTTCAGGAACTGAATTCGGTTCCAGATCTTGTAACTTCAGGCGACCGATGGCAATGTCATCGAACTTAATTTTAGTCAGAGAAGTGGAATGACCATCACCTCGGCGCGGGTCGGCATTGACTTTGTCGACCAGGGCTTTCACGGTAAGGACGCCATCGCCAACAACCAAGGGGGGTTCACGTCTTGCAGCCGCTACGAACTTGTTGCCAACGACCAGCAAACGATAGTCACTACCAGGTAAGAATTTTTCGACCAAAACTTCGCCATATCGGGAGGCTGTTTCGTAAGCTTGTTTAAACAGTTCGCGCTCAATGATATTGACAGTGACGCCCTTGCCTTGATTGCCATCTTGGGGCTTAACCACAACAGGAAGTCCAATGCTTTGCGCAATCTGCCAAGCATCTTCTAAGTCTTTGGCGGGCCTTCCTATGGGGACAGGCACCCCTGCAGCCAACAACAGGGATTTGGTGAGGTCTTTGTCCTGGGCTATCGATTCGGCAATGGCACTGGTGGTGTCTGTTTCGGCAGCTTGGATGCGACGTTGCTTGCTGCCCCAACCAAATTGCACCATGCTGCCTTCAGTGAGCCGACGGTAGGGGATGCCTTTCAGAACCGCAGCGTCCACTATGGAGCCTGTGGAAGGCCCAAGGCGAACGTTCTCATCCAAATCGCGCAACTCAGTGAGGGCTTGATTTAAATCGAAGGCGGTTTGCGTTTTCACAGCTAGACAAAGTTTCTCAGCCCAATCGAGGGCCAATTTGCCAACGGCTTCTTCGGTGTACTGAACAACGACTTGGTAAATGCCATCTTCCTCGGTGGCAGTTGTACGGCTGAATGTGACAGGGCACCCAGCTTGGTTTTGCAGACTTAGCGTAATTTTTTCGAGGGCATGTGCCATGCTGGCGGGTTGACCAGGGCGTGTACCTTCTAGGGGGCCAACTGTTGGGAAAATTCGTCGAAGTTGCTTTTCGAACTCATTGCCAGGGGGCATTTCGCGCTCATGGGGTTCACAGCTTACGATGGCTTCGATGCTGGTTTGGCGGCTCCATAAATTGGGCCCTCGCAAAGCTCGAATTCTTGAAACTTCCATGAAACTTGATCCTGATTGAAGCTGGTCTTGCTGTGTAAGTCAGAAGGCGGAGCTGTGGTCTGTGGCTCAGTGAGCGCCAGAACTTTGCCCAAAACTTTTAATGCCTGCTCTGATGAGGTCAGTTTGAATGCCAAGAGCCCAAGCAGCGGCAGAAGCTGCCAAAACTTCTGTGCATTTGAGGTGCTGGTTTTTAAATACTTTGTCGATGGCAGGCAATTGGCGATTCAGGGCTTCAATTTCATGCGTACCTTGGGCCAAGACCAAATGATTTTTACGCCAGAAAACGACACGTCCGTTTTCACTGCGATGCTGAACGATGCGGGGGTGCTCTTCAGAGCTGGCGAAAAAAGTAACTTCGCCATCGCAATACTGAGCAAGATTAACCACATCTTCGTCTTCAGCGTTTAGCACGGCCATGCCTTGTGATAACACGACGTCCATTTGGGTTCTGACCACATTGGCCATTTGTTCATCGCTTTGAATGTACAAATCTTCGAGGCCAGCTGCTTTGGGCATGGACGTGATCACGCCTAATTGACAGCGGTCGTAGGGCAGGCCCTCGGACAACAAGTGTCTGGCGGTGGTTTCAAAAACAGCGGCCTGGACAGATCGATTGATGAGCAAGCGTTGGGCTGATTCCTATTCCATGCCGCTTTGGGCGTTAAGGCAGCGTTGGCCCAAAAACAAACCCTTGGCTGATGAAAGGCCAGTTTGCAATCCTTGAAGGTGCAGCAGCCATGCGATAAGGTGACCGGTGCCTG
>CANNNB010000211.1 GCA_947505995.1 Comamonadaceae bacterium | reverse complement strand
TGTTTGACTTGCAAGTTGATGTCTTCAACTGCATAGTGGTTTTGCGCTAACAACTCGTCGTTGTAGGCCAACCAAACATTTTGAAAATCAACGAAATTTGCAGTGGTCAAAACAGGCCGCCTCGATCAATTACTTTTTAGCTTTTGGCAAGATGTCAAGTTCTTTGGCGCTTGGCAAGAAAGAACCATTCCAAATGTCGTCGGCCTTCACACGTGTTTTGGTGTTGAACGCATCAGACACTTGTGAGGCCATGAGGGACAAGCGAGGTCCTCTGATTTGGCCAAAACCTTCTTCACGCGCTGAAGGGCTGTTGATGACGGTGTCGATGGCCAACTGCAAGCGGCGTGTTTCGAGCTCTACGTTGATGATGCCGTCGCGCGCTTTGACATCGGCAATGACAGCCGTTGGGTTGTTAATGACATCTTTGGCGCCTTTGGTGAAGGCGGCCAAGAAAGCTTTGACTGCAGCTGGATTTTCTTTGATGATTTTGGGTGATGCAATGATGGCGTTGCCATACAGTTTCACACCAAAGTCTGGGTACTGCATCACGACCACTTCGTCGGCTTTGACGCCGCGCGCTTCGATGTTCAGCAAAGAGGTGAAGGTGAAGCCTGTGATGGCATCAACATCACCGCGAACCAACATGGTTTCACGCAAAGGTGGGTCCATGGCGGTCCAAGCCACATTGCCAATGTTGTTGGCTTTTTGGAAGATGGGGAAAGCACGGCGACCTGCGTCAAAAACGGGTGCGCCTAATTTCTTGCCTGCCAAATCGGCTGGCGTTTTGATGCCAGATTTTTTGAGTGCCATGACAGATGCAGGCGTGTTGTTGTAGACCATCATGATGGCCACAGGTTTGTTGGGAGCTTCGGGGTTATTGGCGTGGAATTCCATCAGGGCTGCCAGGTCTGCAAAACCAATGTCGTAACTGCCTGACGCAACGCGGGTCACTGCGGCGCCAGAGCCGTTGCCTGCGTCAACTGTGACGTCGAGCTTGGCATCTTTGAAATAGCCTTTGGCAACAGGCGTGAGGAACAAGGCAGAAGGGCCTTCAAAACGCCAGTCGAGTTGAAACTTGATGGGTGTGTTTTGAGCTTGTGCCAAGCCAAAAGCGCAAGTCGCTAACAATGCGGCCGTGGTCTTCAGAAGGAAACGTTTTTTCATAGGAGCTCCGATTAAAAAAATGAGATTAATTGTGTGAAAGGACCAAGCAATATCGATGCCATTATGAAGTGCATGAAAAGGCACATTGTTGCATAAACTGTATACAATTTATGCCTCTTTGAGCCTCGGTAAAACCCTTGCACACCCCAAAATGGCTCGGAATCAGTTTAGAAGGTCCAAAAGGGTGCGAGAAATAACCTTGGTTGCTTTTCGCAAGTCTTCTAAATTCAGCCGTTCGTCCGCGCGTTTGGCGTGCGATTCTAAAACCGTGCGAGGACCAGCACCGTAAATCACACCGGGAATGCCTTTTTCAACATACAAGCGTACGTCTGTGTAAAGAGGCGTTCCCATGGCTGGAATGGGTTCGCCAAAAATTTCGCCCCCGTGTTTCTGAATGGCTTGCACCAAAGGTGCATTGCCTGCCAGCGGCTTCATGGCATGCGCCATGAGAATGCGTTTGATTTCGATGCTGACCAAGGCATCAGGCGACCGGCCTTGGTTAAAGTCCGTGGCTGCATCTGCAATCACCTTGCGAATATTGGCTTCTACCTGCTCTGGAATTTCTTCCGGAATCATGCGGCGATCTAGTTTGAAGCTGACCGTGCCGGGCACCACATTGGTGTTGGTGCCGCCTTCAATTCGGCCCACGTTCAAGTAAGGGTGATTGATGCCTTCTACTTGCGAGCTAATGTGTTTGTAAAGTTTGTTTTGAGCGTACAGGCTGCTCAAAATGTGAACCGCTGCTTGGAGCGCATCGACGCCTGTGTCGGGAATGGCCGCATGGGCCATCTTGCCGTGAACAGTCACTTCCATTTGCAGACAACCATTGTGTGCTGTCACGACTTGGTAGCTAAAACCTGCTGCGATCATGAGGTCCGGCCGCGTATAGCCTTTGTCGAGTAACCAGCCAGGGCCTTTTTCACCACCAAATTCTTCGTCATAGGTGAAATGCAATTCAACATTGCCTTTGAGGGGCAAATTGTTTTTGGCTTGAAGTGCCTCAACTGCGCGCAGTGCAAATGTGAAGGTAGAAAAATCACATTTGCTCACTGCCGTAGCTCGGCCAAACATCTGGCCATTTTCAATTTCAGCACCGTAGGGGGAATGCGTCCAACCTTCTCCTGGGGGCACCACGTCGCCATGCGCATTCAAAGCAATGGTTTTGCCACCTGCCCCAAAAGGTCTGCGCACAATCAGGTTGGTGAGTGAGGTCAGTCCATAAGCTTTGACCTCTGCTTCAGGCACCGAAAATTGTTCTGCCTTGTAGCCCATGTTCTGCAGCAGTTCAGTGGTTTTTTCAGCATGAGGTGCATTGTTACCAGGCGGTGTATCGGTCGGCACTTGCACCAGGGCTTTCAGAAAAAGAACTTGCTCATCGAAGTGGGCATCGATCCATTGATCAAGTTGTTGGTAAGTCGATTGTTGGGTGGTCATTGATTTTCAAATTCAAGCGAGTTGGTGCAAGACATGTTCAAACGCATCAATGCAAAGTTGCATGTCATCCGTGGTTGAAGATTCCAAGGGGTTGTGGCTGATGCCACTGTTTTCGCCGCGTACAAAAAGCATGGCCTGGGGCATGACTTCATGCAGTTTCATGGCGTCGTGGCCCGCGCCACTGGGCATTACAAAACGAGGCACTCCCATGTCTTTTAGGGCCTTTTCCCAGCGCGCTTGCCACTCAGGCGCGCTAGGTGCTGCTGGTGCTCTAAGCGTTGCTTCACGGTGGCAAACAAGGCCGCGACGGTTGCAAATTTCATCTAGCGCATTCAACACGTCTTTTTCTAAGGCGTCGCGCTGAGGATCTTTGGGCGCGCGCATGTCCATGGAGAACGTGCATTTGCCTGGCACCACATTGATCGAACCATTGGGCACTTGCAGTTGGCCAATGGTGGCCACAGAATCGCCATCTGCAGCCGCGCGTTTTTCCATGTACAGGGCCAGTTCGGCCACTGCGCAAGCAGCATCTCGCCGGCGGTCCATGGGCGTGGTGCCTGCGTGACTGGCCATGCCCACCATTTCGCACACATAACGCACGCTGCCATTGATTGAACTCACCACACCCAAGGGTAGATTCAGTTCGTTGAGCACGGGGCCTTGTTCAATGTGCACTTCAACGAAGCCCACGTAGTTTGTAGGCTTGCGTTGAATGTTGGGAATTTCGTTTTCATTCAAACCCGCTTTTTTCATGGCTTCGCGCATGGAGATGCCATTGGCATCAGTCTGCGTTAACCAATCTGGGTTGAATTGACCCACCAACGCGCCAGAGCCCAAAAAGGTGGCTTTGTAGCGCTGACCTTCTTCTTCTGAAAACGCAACCACTTCAAGACCAATGGGCAAGCGTTGTTGTGCTTGAGCCAATTTTTGAACACAGGCAATGGGCACATAAATACCCAAGCGGCCATCGTGTTTGCCGCCATTGCGAACGGTGTCGAAATGGCTGCCTGTCATGAGGTATTTCGCACCTGGCTTTATGGGGTGATAACGGCCCACCACATTGCCCACAGCATCGACAAAGACTTCGTCAAAGCCCGCCAATTTCATGGTGCTTTGAATGCTTTGTGAGCAAGCCATGTGGGCCTCTGTGAGATAGGTCACTGTGAGTTGACCCGCTTCTTTGAAGCCAGGATCGCTGTGTTGCGCCAAGTCTTCTTGCCAATCCCAAACTTGCTGACCTTGCAGCGGTTGGCAGTTGGTTTTGTCGTTCAAGCGAATCTCAACAATGCGGTGAATATTTCGCAGGCACTCTTGCAGTTCAAAATCTGGGTGACCATTCAGGCGTCTTTCAAAAGTGGCCATGATTTGATGCTTGTTCAGGCCAAGTCCGCGCGGTCCTCTGACGGCCAAAATAAACGGCCATCCAAACTTTTGATTGTAGGCAGCGTTGAGACTTTGAATTTTTTCAAATTCAGCAGGTGTGCATTCAGTGAGGCCCGCTTTGCTTTGCTCGTTGGTAGATTCTGCGGTCAATTCCTTGCGCACCATGGCTTTGCCGGCCAGCTCGGGGTGAGCGCGAATAAGACCCATCTGAGCATCTTTGCCTGCATCTTTGAGCACCTGCGCCATGCAGTGTTTCAAGTGAGCCCAAGACGCAAAAGGGCGGTGCTTGAGCGCGCCTTCTGCAATCCATGGCGAGTGTTCATACAAGCCATCTAACAGTTGCATGGCCTCTTGGGGCGAAGCTGTATTGAGTTGTTCTAGGCTGAGTGTCATGGTGTGTAGGGGTGGGTGGTTTTCCAATGGCGCGCAATGTCTAAGCGGCGGCAGACCCAGACATGATCGTGAGCTTGGATGTGGTCTAAAAATCGTTGAATG
>CANNNB010000210.1 GCA_947505995.1 Comamonadaceae bacterium | reverse complement strand
TGCTGAGGACACGTTGTGATGCGAAGCAAAGCTTGAGGCGCTGCTTCAATGCGCACCAAACTTCCGTCCTCTGCCACCAACACATCACCACCTCGCACCACATGACCGCGCTGCAAAAACACAGACAAGACGCGGCCCGATGAGTCTTCAACTTGGAAGCGGCTTTTTTGCCGAACATCCCAATCCAGAGCAACAGTGGGCGAGCGTTTGATCAAGGCTTGAGCCAGACCTTGTCCACCAGAAATTAATTTAGAGCAAGTGAGCATTCAAGCATTCAAAGAAAAACCAAGCACATCGATGACCGTGCATTAAAACAAGAAATATCGTTGCGTCATGGGTAAGCTGACCGCAGGTTCGCACGTCAGCAATAAGCCATCGGCACGCACTGCATAAGTTTGCGCATCCACTTCCATTTTTGGTGTGTAGTCATTGTGAATCATGTGGCGTTTGCCAAGACCTCGAATGCCTTTGACAGCAGAAAGTGTTTTTTGCATACCATATTTCTGACCAATGCCAGCAGCAAGACCGGCTTGCGACACAAAGCTTAGCGAGCCGTGCGCCAATGCGCCGCCGTAGCTGCCAAACATAGGCCGATAGTGAACGGGTTGTGGTGTTGGAATGGAAGCGTTGGGATCTCCCATGGCGGCCATGGCAATAAAGCCGCCTTTCATAATGATGGCGGGTTTGACGCCAAAGAAGGCGGGTTTCCAAATTACCAAGTCAGCCCATTTGCCTGCTTCAATGCTACCTACCTCGTGACTGATGCCGTGCGCTATAGCTGGGTTGATGCTAAGTTTGGCAATGTAGCGCTTCACCCGTGCGTTGTCGTTTCGCTCTGAGTCGCCTGGCAGTTTGCCGCGTTGAACTTTCATTTTGTGCGCGGTTTGCCAGCAACGCAAAATAACTTCACCTACACGGCCCATGGCTTGGCTGTCCGAGCTGAACATGCTGATAGCGCCTAGGTCGTGCAAGATGTCTTCAGCCGCAATGGTTTCTTTTCGAATGCGACTTTCGGCAAAGGCTAAATCTTCTGCAATAGAAGGATCAAGGTGATGGCAAACCATCAGCATGTCGACGTGTTCGTCGAGGGTATTGATGGTGTAGGGGCGCGTTGGATTGGTTGAAGAAGGTAGTACGTTGGCTTCGCCCACCACTTTCAAAATGTCGGGTGCATGACCACCGCCTGCGCCTTCAGTATGGAAGGTGTGAATGGTGCGACCCTTAAAGGCTGCCACGGTGTCTTCCACAAAACCTGATTCGTTCAGGGTGTCAGTATGGATGGCCACTTGAATATCGGTTTCTTCGGCCACATTCAAGCAGTTGTCGATGGCTGCAGGTGTGGTGCCCCAGTCTTCGTGTAGTTTGAGGCCAATGACACCAGCATTGATTTGTTCGTGCAATGCAGCGGGTAAAGCGGCATTGCCTTTGCCCATGAAGCCTAAGTTCATGGGGAACGCATCGGCCGCTTGCAGCATGCGCTCTATGTTGTGTGGGCCTGGGGTACACGTGGTTGCGAAGGTGCCTGTGGCAGGCCCAGTGCCGCCGCCTAGCATGGTGGTAATGCCACTTGACAATGCTTCCTCAATTTGTTGTGGTGCAATGAAGTGAATGTGCGTGTCAATGCCGCCAGCCGTCACGATCATACCTTCGCAGCTGATGATCTCTGTGCCGGGCCCAATAATGATGTCAACGCCTGGTTGTGTGTCTGGGTTACCTGCTTTACCAATGGCTGCAATGCGATTGCCTTTGAGGCCAATGTCGGCTTTCACAATGCCCCAGTGGTCAACAATGAGTGCATTGGTGAGTACGCAATCCATGGCCCCTTCTGCGTTGGTACGTTGCGATTGAGACATGCCATCGCGGATGGTTTTGCCGCCACCAAACTTCACTTCTTCGCCGTAGCCGCCGGCTTGTAAAGTGAAATCTTTTTCAACCTCGATGATCAATTCGGTGTCTGCCAAGCGAACACGGTCACCCACGGTGGGGCCAAACATTTCTGCATAAGCGCGTTTGTTGATGTGGGCCATGTTAGGAGGCTTTCTTGGAAGACGCGTCAAGAGCGCCGTTGGTCAGGGCTCTAAAGCCATAGATCACACGGTCGCCAGCATAGTCGACCAATTCAACGGTGCGTTGTTGGCCTGGTTCAAATCGAACGGCGGTACCCGATGCCAAGTTGAGTCGCATGCCATGCGCTGCAGCTCTGTCAAAGCTCAGACCGCCATTGGTTTCAGCAAAGTGATAGTGCGACCCCACTTGAATGGGGCGATCGCTGGTGTTTTGAACCACCAGTGTGCAGGTTCGCCTGCCAACATTGAGGTCGTGTTGGCCTTCGTCGATGATTAGCTCTCCGGGTGTCATGAACTTGCTTTCAAACTTGAGTGAACCAATAGATAAAAACAAAGATGCTCGCAGTACACAGCGATCCCAAAACCAATGCGCGAGCTTGGTTTAAATGGCCTTTAATGAATTGCGCAATGCCAGTACCGCCAAATTTGACCAAAGCAGTGGCTGCAATAAAGCCAATCAGATAACTCATGAAATCCGACGCATGCGCGCCGAGTCCATGTGGCTCACCATGGCCAGCATGTGCCAAAGCCAATCTTGAGCTGCAAGTGGCAATAGCAAGGGCAATCAGTTTGAGAAGTTGGACTGTTTTTGTAGGCATCGAGCACTCCTAATATGCATGGACAAGAGATTTAAAGAGGGTGTCAAACAATGGGTTGATGAACGGTCACCAGTTTGGTACCGTCAGGGAAGGTGGCTTCCACCTGAATATCGGGAATCATTTCGGCAATACCATCCATCACGTCTGCGCGTGTGAGGAGGCTGCGACCTTCGCTCATCAGTTGTGCAACTGTTTTGCCGTCGCGCGCACCTTCCATGACGGCTGCGCTGATGTAAGCCACAGCCTCGGGGTAATTCAATAAAAGGCCTCGGGCTTTTCTTCTCTCAGCCAACAGCCCAGCAGTGAATATAAGCAGTTTGTCTTTTTCGCGTGGTGTGAGTTCCATGGTGCACTCTTTAGAAATTCAGATTCAAGCTTAACTCAAGCAACATGCATGCCCCAGTGAAAGGTGTAAATCTCTTTGCTGCACCGCAAAAGTGCTGTTCATTTTTGGTGCCTAAGCCATCTAAGCGCACAAATTTGGTTCATTTTAAAAGTGGTTACGTGCAGGGAAGCTCTGTAGCCATTGCAACTTAGACCCAAAGTTGAGTATTTTTCACTCTGAAAAAGAAAGTTAGCCACAGAGTTGGCACAGCCCTTGCAGAAGGCTTAACAGCGTTGCAGTTCTTCGCTTGTTTACCAACTTCCTTAATTTGATTGGAGTGCTCTTATGTTGAATCGTCGCGGCAATCTCAAAGCCTTGGCCCTTGCATCTGCCCTCGTGGCGGGTGGCTTGTCTTTCTCTGTACAAGCTCAAACTTCTAACACCATCAAAGTGGGCATCTTGCACAGTTTGTCCGGCACCATGGCTATTTCTGAAACCGTGTTGAAAGACACCGTGTTGATGGCCATCGATGAAATCAACGCCAAAGGTGGTGTGCTGGGTAAGAAATTGGAGCCAGTGGTGGTTGACCCAGCTTCGAACTGGCCATTGTTTGCTGACAAAACAAAACAGCTTTTGGGCCAAGACAAAGTGTCGGTTATTTTCGGTTGCTGGACTTCTGTGTCACGTAAATCTGTACTGCCTGTGGTTGAAGAAATGAACGGCTTGCTGTTCTACCCCGTGCAGTACGAAGGCGAAGAGCTTTCTAAAAACGTGTTCTACACAGGTGCAGCACCTAACCAACAAGCTATTCCTGCTGTTGACTATTTGATGAGCAAAGACGGCGGTTCTGCCAAGCGCTGGGTGTTGCTCGGTACCGACTATGTGTACCCACGTACCACCAACAAAATTTTGCGCGCTTACTTGAAAAGCAAAGGCGTGAAAGATTCTGACATCGACGAAAAATACACACCCTTTGGTCATTCAGACTATCAAACAATTGTGGCCGACGTAAAGAAATTTTCAGCTGGCGGTAAAACAGCTGTGGTGTCGACCATCAACGGTGACTCCAATGTGCCTTTCTACAAAGAGTTGGGCAATGCGGGCTTGAAGGCCAAAGACGTGCCCGTGGTTGCGTTCTCTGTGGGTGAAGAAGAGCTTCGTGGAGTGGACACCAAGCCTTTGGTGGGTCACTTGGCAGCTTGGAACTACTTCATGAGCATCAAGAACCCTGCCAACGACGAGTTCACGAAAAAGTGGGGCGCTTATGCCAAGGCCAAGAACATTGCAGGTCACAAAGACAAGCCTTTGACCAATGACCCGATGGAAGCCACTTACATTGGTATCAACATGTGGAAGCAAGCTGTTGAGAAGGCCAAGTCTACTGATACAGACAAAGTGATTGCTGCCATGGCAGGTCAACCCTTCACCGCACCACGCGGCATCACATCCAAAATGGATGAGAAGACTCACCACTTGCACAAGTCGGTGTTCATTGGCGAAATCAAGGCT
>CANNNB010000209.1 GCA_947505995.1 Comamonadaceae bacterium | reverse complement strand
AGTCTCAATGGCTTTGGCGTTGGCCTGGAAGTTACGTTGAGCGGTAATCAAGTCGACCAATTCTTGTGTCAAGTCAACGTTGGCACGTTCTGTGGCACCAGCACGCAAGGTACCGAAACCGGCTGAGCCTGGTGTGCCCAAAATGGGTTTGCCAGAAGCAGCAGAAGCCAAGAAGCTAGAGTCACCAATCTGACGCAAGCCCACAGGACTTGAGAAGTTGGCCAGCAAAATTTTGGCCAAAGACTTTTGTGAACCGTTGGAGAATGAGGCACTCACCAAACCATCGTTACCAATGGTCACGCCCACCAAGTCACCTTCAGGTGCACCGTCTTGTGACTGTGACAACACAGCGAAAGCTGATGAATACTGTGTGGAGGCTGAGTAATCGATGTTAATTTTCAAAGCACCTTTACCACCTGCCAGGTAAACTGTTTCCAACTGAGTACCTTCAATAGGTGACACTAAATTACCGCCAGTGTCGAATGTCAGCTCACCTTTGTCTAAGTAAACGGGAGACCAGGCTGGAAGGCCTACATAGCCGTCGGTGCTGGTGGTCTCGTTGCCTTGTGCGTCAATGTATTTAGGTTGCGGTGTACCGTTGGCATAGTCAATGTGCTGCGTAGGTTGAATCCAGGTTGATGTTTCACCTCGACCGGCCTCTACTGCAGATAAACCCCAGATTGGCTCACCTGAAATTTTCATGAAAGAGTCTGCACCCGTGGTGCCACTGGTAAATTTGAAAGCCCTTTTGGTGGTGTCGAATTCAACTTTCACACCGTTAATTTCTTTGGGCGTCAAACCATCGGTCCGCACTTCTTGCATACCATTGATTTTGTCTTGCAAGGCTTGTGTAAATTCAGCCAGTGAATACTCGCGAATGTCCAATGTCACCGTTGATTTAATACCGTCCACAGTCACAATAAACTTGTTGTTGGTAGCGTCCACACTGAAGTTGGTGGCTGTATTCACGGTAGGCGTTGAGCCAAAGGTTGTGGCTGCAGTGGATTGAATACCTCGAATGGCCACTGTTTCTGCGCCCACTACGGCGGCTTTAAGTCCAAGTGCGGTTGCTGCTGCAGTACTTACATTGGAGAGTGAAATACTAGAGGAATCGCCGGTAGTGCCTGATTCCAAAAAGAACTGTTTGTTCACAGCGTCAAAACCAACTTTGATGCCATATTTCTGGTCGGAAGCAGGGCCAGTAACTGTTGTGGTGATGCTTCCTGGTGCGACTAATGTGCCAGCGGTGGTGACCACTGTCGTCACAACGCTTCCTACTGTGGTTGTGCTTGTGCTGGCTGTGGTTGCAGTTGTGGCTGCAACCGAACTGGTGGTGGTGGTGGTGCCGCGAGACATACCAAACTTACTGATCAATTGGTTGGTGGCTTCTTGGGCAATCAAGTCGCCTGTGATTTTGGTGCCTACAGGAAGATTAGCCAACTTGCTTAAATCCACAGAAACTGGTGAACCACTTGAGTCCACGTCGACTGTGAATGCGTTTGTCGTGAAGAGGTTGTTGAGCCTTGTGTCGCCTGCAACTAGACCGGCTACCCAGTCAAAGCTGCCAGCACCTGTTTCAGGCACGATGTTGCCGGTTACGGTGGCAGCTACAGACGTTTTCTTGGCAGTCAATTCATCCAATGAAAACAACTGTGTTTTGGCAGTGGTCAATTCGTCTTTGACCAAGCTGTAGGGTTTTGTCTGACCGTATTGATTGACATAAATTTTTTCATTGTTGATGTCGGTGGCTTGAACCAATGAAGCGTTCACCTGGTCTTCGCCCACAAACACGTTGGTTTGCCATTTGTTGTAAGGCACGTTTTGATTCGCGTTCGATGTCTTTGTGTAATAGATGGTGGCCAAGTAGCCATTGCCACCGTTGTCATACACAGTAAATGCCGTTGACTTGTTGTAAGTGGCGGGGTTAGAGCGGTTGAAGGGCTCGGTAATGACAGCAGCATCAGCAGGGAAGTTCAAGCCCAATGACACCAAGGAAGTTTGTTTGGCATCGCCAGAAGTCTTTTGAGGAATGGTGAGCACCACACGTTCGTTGACGTTGGCAGAACCGGTTGAGTCAACTGTTGCAGCCATTAAACGCTGACCAGAAGAGTTAACCACGTTGAACTGTTCGTTCAGCAAGAATGAACCGTTACGTGTGTAAAGTTCTTGCAAGCCGTCAGCAGAGCGCATTGGGAAGAAACCGTCACCGGTTACAGCCAAGTCAAGTGCGTTGGACGAGAAAGAAATATTACCCTGGCTAAACTCTTGCGAGACTTGTTTCAGAGACACGCCCTGACCCACTGTAGAAGAAGCTTTCTGCAAAGGTGAAGTGGCAAAAATGTCACCGAAGTCAGCGCGTGAACGCTTGAAACCCGTTGTACCCACGTTGGAAATATTGTTACTGGTCACGCCCAACATGGCAGTGGCAGCATTCAGTCCGGTGAGCGAGGTATAAAAAGACATGGTGGATAACTCCTAGGTTTGAGTTGGGGTCTTGTTTGAAAGATTAAAAAATTTGAAAATGCGTTGAAGGCTTAACCGCCAATGCGTTGAACATCAGTCAACTTGACTGACTTCCCGCCAGCTACTTCGAGCATCACAGTTTTATCGGCTTGTTGGTTCACGCCTGTCACGGTAGACAGCACGTTCACAGATGGATTGCTGGTCTTGCCTTGGCTAATGACGGTGGCTTTGAAGGTGTAAAGGCCAGGAGGTACTTGCGCACCGCCATTGCTGGTGCCATCCCAAGCCCAAGGCATATTGCCAATGGGTTGTGAGCCCATGATGTTGCTTGCAACGTTAATACCTTTGTCGTTGAAGACTTCAAACTTCACGCCTTCTGCGCCTGTTGGCAAATTCACAAAACCTTGCGCTGGTTTACCGCCAGCCGTGATGATGGCTGGTGCATCCGCCACAGCAACAGATTTGCCAATCATGCTGGTGCTGCTCATCATGCGCTCGCCTGCCATGCTTTCGACATAGTTCTTGAGTGTTTGATCCATGCTGGTCGTGGCTTCAAGTTGCGAGAACTGTGCAAGCTGCGCAACGAAGGCTTCATTTTTGACAGGATCTAAGGGATCTTGGCATTTCAGCTGAGTGGTAAACAAGGTGAGGAAATCTTTTTGTCCCATGCCATTGCTGCCAGACTTGGCCATCAATGCTTCATTGGCGGCATCGGCCGTGGTTTTAATGCTAGCTGGCGCTTTAATGTTGCTACCTGCGTTGGCCGTAGCGGCTGCTGCGTTCAAGCTGTTGTTGGTGGACAAGGTCATCATGATGAGGTGTTCCTATCGATTCTTTAATGCACGAAATTAGGTTTTGATGATGTCGATGGTGCGCATCAACATCTGACGTGTGGTGTTCACCACTTCCACGTTGTTTTGATAGGAGCGGGCTGCCGCCATCATCTCAACCATCTCGGTCATCTCGTTCACGTTGGCCAAATACACATAGCCATCTTTGTCGGCCATCGGGTTGCCTGGCTCTGACATTTTTCGAATAGGAGATGGATCGTCTGTGATTGACTCAATGCGAACGCCACCAGCAAAGCCTTGTTCGTGGGGCTTTTGTTGTTGCTCTAAGATTGTTTTAAATACCGTGCGCTTGGCGCGAAAAGCTTCGTTCTCTTTGCCCGTGACGGTACCCGCATTGGCCAAGTTAGAAGCCGTGGTGTTCATGCGGGTGGTCTGCGCATTCATCGCAGAGCCAGCAATGTTAAAGATGCGATCAAGTGACATGCTGATTAATCTCCACGCAATGCACGGCGAATACCACTGACGCGGTTTTCAAGGATGTTCAATGTGGTTTGGTAGTCAGCTGCAACTTGACCAAACTTGGCTTGTTCTACGTTCATCTCTACGGTGTTTCCGTCGAATGACGCATTGAATGGCACACGAAATTTTTCTCCGCCAGGTTGTTCTTCCATGGGCATGCCCATGTGCTGATTGCTGGTGGTATTTAAAGTAGATTCTTGGCTTTGCTTCAAGACAGACCTGAAGTCAATGTCTTTGGCTTTGAAGTGGGGGGTGTCGGCATTGGCAATGTTGCGCGCAAGGACTTCCATGCGCTTGCTGCGCAAGCCCAATGCCTGAGCATGTATTCCCAGTGCGTTGTCAATCATGTTCATGATGTGCTCTCCTTCGCGAAACTATTCATGCCGGATATCCGACAGCCCAAAGAATTAAAGTTCTTTGCAAAGTGTTCGATTGCAAGAGCCGTGCCATGCTTTTCTTGCCGTTTTTCGAAGGATTTTTGACGGGCTTGTTAGCCGTTTTACGAGGAGAAATATGGGTTTATGCGTGCCCAGCGCATTTGTCAGCGAAGGGCTCACAAAGCGGCAAACCCTTGCCGCTTTTTTGTTTGAGTCTGTTTGGAAAGAAGAATTGCCAAGCCAAGTGGGCTTAGCGCAACCAAGTTTGTGGTGCTTCCAAGGCGTCGTAGTCAGCGGCTTTTGAACTTGCAATCTAATGCGTGCAGCTGAATTGGGGTGGGAGTCTGGCAATGGGTTCAAAGCATTGTT
>CANNNB010000208.1 GCA_947505995.1 Comamonadaceae bacterium | reverse complement strand
GCCCTTTTCAAGTGCCTGCAGGTCCTCTTGGCCTAGCGCCTTCACATCTACACCGCCATGGAATTTCAAAGCGCGAATGGTTGCGACCAAGACAGCGGCGGCAGGTTGCAGACCGGCCTTGCGGCACTTGATGTCGACAAATTTCTCTGCGCCTAAGTCAGCGCCAAACCCTGCTTCAGTGACCACATAATCGGCCAGCTTTAATGCGGTCTTGGTCGCCAAGACAGAGTTACATCCGTGCGCAATGTTGGCAAAGGGACCGCCATGAATGAGGGCTGGAGAATGCTCAAGTGTTTGAACCAAATTAGGCGCTAAGGCGTCTTTGAGCAAAGCTGTCATGGCGCCGTGCGTTTTCAATTGCCTTGCAAGAATGGGTTCTTGATCTCTTGTGTAGCCACACACAATATTACCCAATCGCTCCTTCAAGTCATTGATGGAAGTGGCCAAGCAAAATATGGCCATGACCTCAGAGGCCACCACAATGTCAAAGCCATCTTGGCGCGGAAAGCCATTGCCCGGGCCACCTAATGAGGCTGTGATTTCTCTCAAGGCACGGTCGTTCATGTCCATCACGCGCTTCCAAGCAATACGGCGCACATCAAAACCAAGTTCATTGCCATGGTGGATGTGGTTGTCAATCATTGCCGCCAACAGATTGTTGGCAAGCGCGATGGCATTGAAGTCGCCCGTAAAGTGCAGGTTGATGTCTTCCATTGGAATGACTTGGGCTTGCCCGCCGCCAGCCGCGCCGCCCTTCATGCCAAAAACAGGTCCCAAGGAGGGCTCGCGTAAGCAAATCACCGCACGTTTTCCGATGTGGTTCAGCG
Organism: Comamonadaceae bacterium; assembly: GCA_947505995.1. Next base: position 3,718 of record CANNNB010000208.1, on the reverse strand, counting down.
CATCTCCCAAGCCCACTGTGGTGGTCGTCTTGCCCTCACCTGCAGGTGTTGGACTGATGGCTGTGACCAAAATCAATTTGCCGTCTGGGCGATTGGCCAAAGTGTCAATAAAGTTTAGAGAAATTTTGGCTTTGGTGCGACCAAACGGCTCCAGCGCACTTTCTGGAATACCCAGATCTGCAGCGATCTTGGAGATAGGATGAGGAATTGCAGCTTGAGCAATTTCGATATCAGATTTCACGGCGTATCCTTTTTGTCAATGTTTTTTGAGTGAAGCGGAATGGCTTGTCCCCATAGCGATGCTGCTTGGTTAGCGTCCTCATCCAATTCAATATTAAATACCAAAAATAGTGGGTTTTTTTGCTAATACCCGTATACGCCCACCCAAGTCCGCAAAGAACCATCCTAGATGCGTACTGTATGGAAATAAGCTTGGTTTTTAAAGTCTGTTAACAATGGCCGTTATGCACCGAAACCGCACGCTTGACAAGCTTTAGGACAGTTTTTCCGTAATCAAAATTCCAAAGACTGACTTAATCGTTCACCCACTTTGTCTTAGTCACAAAGGTTGCACTTTTCAACACTCGACCAGGATGATCAACTGTCAATATTTTGGCTGCTTGCGACGACTCACTGCGCCGCTTGAAAACTAATTACATCGATATTTATGATTTACACCGCAATGATGCTAAATTATTCAAAACTGTAAGATCATTGCGTTCAGCGCCGAAGAAATGGCGCACCTCAATGCGCTGTCAGAACCTGTGAAGCATTTATCTAGCGATAAAGCCTGAAGAAGCTCTCAGTGCAAATCACTTTTGCTGACCATGAATTCTTTTTTCGCTTATGCTGAATCTTCTCTTGAAAGGCTTCAGCATGTTTTTGTCATTGCCCCTCATACGCCGTACATTTTTGATGACGGCAATCGGTCTGCTTGCCAGCTTGGCCGCCCAAGCCGATGGGCCTGTTCGTGTTGGGTCCAAGATCGATACAGAGGGCAAGTTGCTGGGCAACATCATGGTGCTTGCGCTCGAAGCCAAAGGAATCAAGACAGAAAACAAGGTATCGCTTGGCAACACCAAGATCGTGCGTACGGCGCTGCTTGCAGGTGAGATTGATCTTTATCCCGAATACACAGGCAATGGCGCCTTCATGCTGGGCGTAGATAACAGCCCAGCTTGGAAAGACTTTAGGGCAGGCTACGAATTGGCTAAAAAAATGGATTTTGAGAAAAACAAAATTGTGTGGCTTGAGCCTGCCAATGCCAACAACACTTGGGCCATTGCGGTGCGCAAAGACATCGCTGCTGCCAACCAACTGCGCACCATGGACGATCTAGGACGCTACATTGCCAAGGGCGGTGCTTTTAAGCTGGCCGCTTCGGCCGAATTCATGGAGCGAGCAGATGCAATGCCTGCATTCCAAAATGCCTACGGATTCAAGCTGCGCCCAGACCAAGCACTTGTTTTGGCGGGGGGTGACACAGCAGCCACCATCAAAGCTGCCGCAGAGAAAACATCAGGCGTGAATGCCGCAATGGCTTACGGTACCGACGGTTCTCTGGCCGCACTGGGTCTGTTGGTCATGGAAGATCCTAAGGGTGTGCAGCCGGTCTATGCCCCAGCACCCTTGGTCCGTGAAGAAGTGCTCAAGCGCCACCCCGCCATTGCTACAATTTTGGCGCCTATTTTCAAATCGCTCGACAGGCCAACTCTGCAAATGCTAAATGCACGCATTCAACTAGAAGGACAAGACCCGCGCAAAGTGGCAAGTGGCTACCTCCAAAGCAAAGGGTTTCTAAAGTAATTCACGCCATGCCACTACCGCTCGTCCAACGCTACAACTCTGTGCTCGCGCTTTATGTGGCTCTGGCCATTGGCACTTCATTAGGCCTACCCTTTTTGCGGGTTGCACCAAACCGGCTGCTGTCTGGTGAGCCGGTTTATTTGTGGGATGTGTTGCAGCAACAAGGTAGTCAACTGATCTTTGCACTGATGTGGGCCATCGCCGCCTTGCTGTGCATTGCCGTTTGGCAACCCAAAAAGCGCGTCACACAAGCATTGGTTTTTGGGGCAATGGCCGCTAGCCTTGCAGGCATGTGGCTGGTAGCCGGCCACTTCGCCAACAGCACCATTCAAGCAGACAATCCTTTCACCCGAACTGCATTGGGCGCTGGGTTCTGGACTCTGGGCGCAATAGCCTGGATGATTGCCCTTGACGCAATAGATCGCTTGCGACTGACAACTCTCCCGCGCCTGCTTTTGCAAAGTGTCTTTCTGCTGCCCCTCTTACTCTCATTGAATGAGGGCCAGCACTTGTCCATCACTAAAGAATATGCCAACCAGAGCGATGTTTTTGGGCCCGCCATTTTGCGCCATCTTCAAATCGTATTTCTAGCCGTGGCACCAGCCTTGCTCATCGGCTTACTGCTGGCCTGGCGCATGACCAGGACCCGAAATTTACGGCAAGCTTTGTTTCCAGTCCTCAATGTGATTCAGACCATTCCATCAATTGCCCTTTTCGGCCTTCTAATGGCGCCATTGGCTTGGATATCCCTCCAAATGCCAGCACTGGGCCGCGCAGGCATCAGCGGTGTGGGTATAGCGCCTGCCGTGATAGCGCTGTTCATGTACGCGCTGTTGCCCATTGTTCGTTCGGCGCTGGCTGGGTTAGAACAAGTACCTGCAGAGGCAGTCAATGCTGCGCACGCCATGGGCATGTCTGCTGGGCAGTTGTTGTGGCAAGTAGAGTTGCCTCTGGCATTGCCAGTGCTGCTAATCGGGGCGCGCACAGCGGTGGTGCAAACCACCGGTCTCGCAGCAGTCAGCGCTCTAGTGGGTGCAGGTGGGCTAGGCCAAATCATGTTTGATGGGCTTTTTAGCGCAGCCAACGAATTGGTCATTCTGGGCGTTATTCCCATCGTTCTTCTGGCCATGTTGGCAGACACTTTTTTCAAACTGCTAAGTTCCTTGATAAAGACACGCACATGATGATCAGGTTTGAACACACTCGCAAGCACTACGATGGCGCAGCAGCCATCACAGACTTAAATTTGGATATCCAACAAGGCGAGCTAGTGGTGCTGCTTGGACCCTCAGGCTCGGGCAAATCGACAGTTCTCAAAATGGTCAACCGGATGGTCAGCCACGATGGCGGCCAAATTCTTTTCAAGGGCAAAAAAATCAACAGCTTTGATATACAGGATTTGCGTCGCCGCATGGGCTATGCCATTCAGTCAGTTGGCTTGTTCCCTCACAGAACCGTAGCGCACAACATTGCCACAGTTCCTAAGCTGCTGGGCTGGAACACTCAGCGTGTGCAAGCACGCGTGAAAGAGCTGCTGACATTGCTGGCAATGGACCCAGAGCAATACGCCAGTCGCTATCCGCACCAGCTCTCGGGCGGACAACAACAACGGGTTGGCGTGGCTCGCGCTTTGGCGGCAGACCCAGATGTACTTCTCATGGACGAGCCCTTTGGCGCGCTCGATCCAGTGACACGCGCCGCTTTACAACTGGCGCTAAAAAAGATTCACCGTGATACCGGCAAAACCATTCTATTTGTCACCCACGACATCGATGAAGCTTTGTTGCTGGCAACCCGTATCGTGTTGCTAAACCAAGGTCGTATAGTGCAGGCAGGCACACCCCTTGAGTTATTGCAACAACCCGCCAACGACTTTGTAGCCGACTTTCTGGGCCAAGCAGACTTGGGGCTC
>CANNNB010000207.1 GCA_947505995.1 Comamonadaceae bacterium | reverse complement strand
GCGCTAGCGCCAACTTCACTTTGACGCCTAATTGAATGAATTGAGTTTGACATGAACACTTCAGAACGCCTTGAATTTTGGAACAGCACTTCTGCCAGCTCTTGGTTGCTAGTGGGCGCCATGACTTGTTTCATGGCAACACCTAGCCGTGCGGCCGAGCCCAGTGCTGAGTCTCAAGACCCAGTCGCTGTTGCGCAAGTCACACTTGATCAAAGCATGGCTGTCGACAAACTTGTGCAAAAGTTTTACCCAAACAGCCCGATTGCCGTTGGCGTATTGCGAAAAGTCTTGCAAGATGCCAATCCCAAAATTATTTCTGGCAATCCTCAACAACGCTTGAAAGCCGGCATCACATTGGCCGTTCCTGATCATGGTCATGTAGCTGCAATGCTGTTGACGCCCATTGCGGCAGCTCAGGCTGCTAAAAATCCAGATCCCGGCCCCTCCGCTCGCGACAATGCTGTTCGCAAGCCTTGGGTCCGGTTCCCTTGATATCGGGGGCCGACGCACTCTTTGCGCCTGGCCGCATCCCCACGATTCACCTGGAAGGTAAGCTGCTGACTTTACAGGCCAGCACAGCCGCAACCTTGGGCTTACAAGAAGGTCAAGTGGTTCAGGCTTCCGTCAAGCTACAGCAAGACCAACCCATGCTCATGTTGCAAGGCAGGGCCTTGCCTGTACCGGGCCTGTTGGCCTCTCAAGTGGGTGAATCGATTTGGTTGCGCGCGCAAGGTGGCAACTTGGTACCCATCAACACGCTCCCATTTGTGTCACGCATTGCCAGCTTGCTTTACAGGCCCGATGTCAATTCAGTTCTGCCCCAACTCTTTCAGCCCGGCACACTGGATCAATTGTTAAGCCAAGTCCAACGCCCCGACTTGCAAGCGCAATGGCGGGGCTTGCAATTGTCCATGTCACAACTCACACCTGGCGCTTTAAGACAAGCCATGATGGGTGCCATGGGTACTGAAGTTTGGTTGGGCAGAGGTCTGCAAGCGCCTGCCCTAGACACCAAACAACTGTTGCGAAAACTCATCGCTGAAATTAACCTGAATGGCAATGACGAAGATTCCGACACAGGGCTGGTGGAAAAACTCACCAAGGCAGTTGACGACATAGAAGCCAGCCAGGTAAAGGCTGTGCAAGCCCAAGCGCAACAAGAAGTCTTGTTCAGCATGACCTTGCCGTTTGCCGATTCCAATCCGATCGAGCTCACCGTCAGGCGCGGCCCTCGTCAAGACGGCGAGCAGCCTGTACTGACCGTCAATGTGCATTCCAAAACAGAAGACCTCGGTCCTGTTTGGCTAAAGACACAACTCATGAACGCGCAGCAAATTGAACTCACCATGTGGGCTGAAAACGAAGCTGTAGTGGCCCAAGCCAGGTCGCGTTCTTATTTACTCGGCGATGAATTGCGTGCCTCGGGCCTCAACATGCGCACGTTCAACGTGGTCCATGGCGCGCGGCCTACGGAGGTCAGCGACTGGACTCCCTCAGGCCGCGGTTTGGTAGTGGATGTGTCGGCATGAGCAAGTACATGCGTCAAGCTGTGTCACTTGCCTATGGCAAGAACCCCGTGCCCGTCGTTACGGCCAAGGGTGACGACGATTTGGCATTGCGCATGATAGAAGAGGCGCGCAAACAAGGTGTGTTCATTTCAGAAGACCCCCAACTGCTGGCCTTGCTTAGTCGATTGGATGTCGATCAAGAAATTCCGCAGGAGCTTTACACCGCTGTGGCTGTGGTCTTGTCTTGGGTGTATTGGCTTAGAGGCATGCGCCCTGGCGATGAAAAGGCGAACATCACGCCTACAGATCCGTTGGATCCATCTTCCTCACCTTTTAATCCGGTGAAAGAATAAAACTCAAACTTCTTGGTAACCCCTGCCGCGGCTAAAACGGGCCACTTGGCCTAAGCGGTCATAGACTTCAACAGGGCTGCCGGTATCGCCAACTTGCAAGCTGTGCAAGGCACCCCGAATGGTGTCAAGTTTGCGCTCGATGAGGACAGCGTTGCGCCTGTGCATGTCGCGACATTCAATGAGCAATTCACGCAAAGAATCCCATTCGGGAAGGTTTTGCAGATCTTCAGCAGAGGGGCAAAGCGCCGAAAGCTCTGTCAAAAGATCATTTTTGCCAGCTTGCAAAGACTCAAACCGGTCCAGATCTTGGCTCTTAAGAGCTTCAAACTCCAAAGCCAACAGCTGGACCAGCTGATCGGATACGAGAAGTGCTCGCTCACTCACGAATCATTTGCTCGATGGCATGGAAGCTTTCAGCAATTTTGCGAGGGCTCAATGGATATTGGCCATCTTGAATTGCTTGCTTAATGGACTCAACCTTAACGCGGTCAAAGTCTGGCTCGGCCATCGCACGAGCGGCCACGTTGCTCAAATGCAACTCATCGGGGCCGGGCGCTTTGGCACTGGACACAGCTGGCGCTGACGAATCAAGGGCCACACTGTCTTTCGAGCTGCTTTTGCGGTTGGCTTTGTCCAATGCGCTGCGCAACGACGCGTCCGACTGGGCGCGCTGTCCATAGTTTGAAATTGCATCGGTCATACCTAGCTCACTTTCTGTTTTCTTCTCACATCAACCCACAAAAAGGGGGTTGGACATGCTCAGTATCGGCAGTAGATTCTAGAACTTGAATCACTTTATTGTGAATTTTGGGGTCTAAATGCAAAAAACTGTGTATTTTTTGCATTTCAAAGCCCTTTTGCCGTGTTGGGACCCGTTACCACACCCGAAACTTGACGGCCCGACTCTGGGTTCTTCAGCTTCACTTGCTCGCCAAGCCGGCCATCCTGCATGGCTTCCATTCGGATCGAAATCTGAAACTCAGACTTGTTGCCAATGGTCAGCATGACCGTTTGACCTTGCTTCACCAAAATGGCACGGCGAATATCAGACACCCTCAAGGGCTGCCCTGCAGGAATATCTCTGGTCAGTTCCGCTTGATGAGCGTCTCTTACCGTATTAAGTAACTGAGTATCGGCATTTCCCGGCGAAGCTTGAACTTCTTCTAGCATGTCAGGCTGCAAAATGACGCCTCTTTGCAACAAGCGGCGGGCAACCACCACTGTTTTAGGCAGATTGCTTTGCTGAGTGGCCGAATTTTGAGGTGCCGCAGGAATTGGAACAGCTGAAGGGGCAACACCCACCGGCGAACTGGGTCGCACAATGGGCATGCTGACTTGTAAATAGAGTTGCCACACAGGCTCGGCACAACGCACTCGCACCGTTTCCTTGGAAGCAAAGGGGTGGTCCACATTCAAAGGTTTTTGGCAGCTTTGAACTTTCAATCGATCGTCTAAGGGCGCAATAACGACTTCTTTGGTATTCACACCATGGGTTTGCGACATCCATTGACGCACTTGCAAACCCATTGCCTCGGCTGCCGAGTTAGCTTGCGCATTGGCGGCTAAAGGCAAGCAAATGGCAAATAGCCAAAAAACCGTCAGGCACAGGATTTGCATCAAGCCTTGGGCAGGTGTAGTTGTTTTGACACTTGGATTGAACATACCGGAGTTCATGCAATAAAGATGCCACATCATCATGAGAATTGAAACCAATTTACCTAATGCCCCTTTGAGCGGTACGCCCACTTCCGTAGCGGCTTTGTCACGACCCGGCTTTGCAAAAGCCATGGAGCAAGTGCAGCCTGCCAATGTCAAAGTGATTCAATCGGGTGACACACTCACCGGCATTGTGAAAGAGCAGGCCCAACGCCAAGGCGTCAAGCTTTCGCCTTCCGAAGAGTATCGGTGGGCGCAAACCCTGGCCGCTGACAGTGGCATACAAAACCCCAATGCTATTTTTCCTGGCCAAAAGATTCAACTTCAAAATATGTTGAATCAGTGGCAATCAGGCCAAACGCAAACACAAAATCAAGCTTCTAACCTGTCAAAGCCCGCTATTCAAGGCAACCCGACCAAGGGCAGTGACAAATTAGAAACTGTCACGATCACAGCCGGCAGAACCACACAGACCTTTCCCAAGGGCAATTACATCAATGCTGTGGCTCACCCAGTTTTAAGCCAAACACTCGATCGCGCAGTTACTCGAGGCTTCATTCCCAAAGTTGAAAAGCAAGACGTTTACAACAAAGTTTTGCAAGTGGCCAACAAACACAAATTCTCGCCAGACGACTTCGCTCGCCTTACCTTGATGGAAAGCGATGGCATGAATCCGCAGGCCACCAATGCACGCTGTCACGGCATCATTCAGTTTTGCGATGGCCCGGCTCGCGGTGCAGCTGAAGTGGGGTTCGGCCAATCACCCAAATCAATTTTGGGCCTGAGTGTTTACCAACAATTGCACTTGGTTGATACTTACTTTGACAAAGTGGGCCTCAAGAAAGAAGGCGCGGTGCCTTTGGATGAACTCTATTTGGCAGTGCTTCAACCGGCGGCTCGCGGCGAAAAACGCCCTGAGGAACCCTTGGGCATTCCTGGCAAACAAGCCAAGTACTTGTACGAAGGTCGTGATCCACAAGCGCCCATGACGCGTACTTCAATTACTCAAGGCCTGATGCAAAATGCGGC
>CANNNB010000206.1 GCA_947505995.1 Comamonadaceae bacterium | reverse complement strand
ACACGACGTCTGGAGTCAAGGCCACAGTTCAAGGCCTGGCCGCGCGGCTACGCCAGCATTCAAAGACAGTTGGCAAACTGAAAAAAACTTTCCAGTCCTAGAACCTATCAATGTGGCTGCAGCAGCAGGCGCAGGCGCAGAGCGAAATGCGTTGCCGCCTTACATCAGCACGCATGTGAAAGTGAACGCGCATCGCTTGTTGGGTTTGCCATTTAGAACTTCCGCCTTGAGAAGTTTAGGCGCGCACGCCAATGTATTTGCTTGCGAAAGTTTCATGGATGAAATTGCACATGACCAAGGAATCGACCCCGTCGAATTTCGTTTAAGCAAGTTAGAAGATCCGCGTGCCATTGCCGTCATCAAAGCGCTTGCAAGCCAAGTGAATTGGTTGGAACGGAGACAAAGCTTCTCGCAAAAAGAAGGCTGGGGTTTGGGCATTGCCTACGCAAGATACAAAAGCAAAGGCGCTTATTGCGCAGTGGTGGCGGAAGTAGAAGTTACTCACCAAGTGAATGTGCGCAACTTGTGGGTGGTAGCCGACATTGGGGAAATTATTCATGCAGATGGCGCGGTGTCGCAATTGGAAGGCGGCGCCATTCAATCGACCAGTTGGGCTTTGAAAGAGCAAGCTCATTGGGATTCAGAAAATATCACCAGCACGAATTGGGATGCTTATCCGATCTTGCGTTTCAGCGAAGTGCCTGAGGTGCATGTGCACATCATGCCCAGCAATTCTGAAAATATTGAAACGCTCAATGCCCCGCTAGGTGCAGGCGAGGCCACCCAAGGCCCCACCACGGCCGCCATTGCAAATGCAGTCTTTCATGCGCTGGGAGTGCGCATTCGGCAGTTACCAATGACGCCAGACAACTTAGGGAAAGCTGCGCTGGTCTAAGTTCTGTTCTTCAGGTTTTGAAGTGGCTTAGGCCATTCGTAGAAAGCCACCCTTGGCCCGAAGCGCTGCATTCTCGGTGCTGGTCAAAATGTCAATCATGGCTTGTGCCTCTGCGGCGCAGGTGCTGGTTGAACGAACACCGGCGGTGTACATGGTGGCCAGTTCAAATTCGAGCGGCAAGTTGGCCACCAAATCAATGCCAGCGGTTATCAAAATCTCTGTGACCTGTGTACAACCAATGACGGTTGTATCGTCGCAAGCAGCCATGGCATTCATGGCGGTGTTGCCATTTGGGAAAGGACGCAGTTTGGGAGCAACAGTGTCGGCAATGCCCAAGCCATTGAGCACCTTCATGAAGTGAATGCCCGCAGTGGCCAACTGGGGGTCGGGAAAGTAAATGGCTGAGGCTGCCAGCAAGGCGGCTTTCAATTGCTCAGCGGTTTCCACTTTGGGCCAGGGGGTGCCGCTCTTCACGGCCACGCCCGTTTTGACAGGCCCCAAATGACGCGCACTGCCCGCCAACACATGGCCTGAGGCTGTGAGTTGCTCAATGAGCGCAGCAGTCAAAATGACCACATCGCATGGCGCACTGTCTATTAGCTTTTGCTTCATCAAGCCAACTGCTCCGAAACTACATATGAGTTGCGTCTCAGTTGTGTTTTCAATCGAATCTTTTAAAGCGTTGACCAAACCTTGTGCGGCGCCACCGCTGAGCAAATGAATAAAGCGTGACAAAACAATTAATCCAATTTGATGTTGGCTGACTTGATGACACCGGACCATTTGGCAATATCGTCTTGCAAGTATTTGTCAAATGCCACAGGGTTCATGACCATGGGAGCTGCGCCTTGTTTGGCCCACAGCTGCTTAACATCTTGTTGCGAAGCAATTTTAGAAACGGTTTCATTCAACTTGTCGACAATGGCTTTGGGTGTGCCTTTGGGTGCCATGATGCCAAGCCAAATGGTAGCTTCATAACCTGCTACACCGCCTTCGTTCAAGGTGGGCACATCGGGCAACACATCCGAGCGCGATTTGCCGCTGGTGCCCACAGCTTTCACTTTGCCTGCCTTGACTTGTTCGGTCATGGTGGTGACCGCATCGAACATCATGTCTACTTGACCGCCCAGCACGTCGGTGCGAGCGCCCGAACTGCCTTTGTAAGGTACGTGAACCATGTCAATCTTGGCCATGCTTTTGAACAATTCACCAGCCATGTGGTAAGGGGTGCCGGGGCCTGAGGATGCGTAGTTCAATTTGCCTGGCTCGGCTTTGGCCACGCGAAGGACATCGGCCAAAGTGTTCATGCCTTTGCTGGGGTTGACCACCAACACCAAATCAGAATAGTTGATGGGGGCAACACCCACAAAGTCTTTCATCAAACCATAAGGCTTGTTGGGAATGAGCGTTTCGTTCACGGTTTGCGTGTTGGACATGAGCAGCAAGGTGTAGCCATCGGGGGCAGCTTTGGCCGCCAGGTCAGTGCCAATGACAGAGCCAGCACCAGGTTTGTTGTCAACGACAAAGGACTGGCCTAAATTCTCTTGCAGGCGCTGCGCCATGAAACGTGCATAGTTGTCGGCTGGGCCACCCGTAGCGAAAGGCACAATGATTTTGACGGGACGATTGGGGTAGTTTTGAGCATGGGCTTGCTGAGACAAGAAGATGCCTGTACCTATCAACAACAAACTGGCCAATGCAAGACCCATATTGCGTCGTTTAGCAGAGGGCTTTTGTAAAGTGCCAGCAACGGCTCGAGTTGAAGTTGATTTGTTCAATGAGTTCATGTGAGTCTCCGTGATAACTGAATGAAGTTCTAAAGTAATTACACTCTAACATCGCGTTTCATCCTTTGCATGAACCTGTGTCACAAGGGGTCATATGTAATTGATATGGCCTCCCCCAAAGAAGGGCGCAAAGCGGCACAATAGCGGCTGTTTCAATTTCCACTTTAAGTGCTCCATCATGCGAATTGCTGCTTTTTTTTACCAAGGCCAACCACAAGTGGGTTTGGTGTCTCAAGATTCAAACTCAGTGACAAGCTTTGATTTGCCCCTGGCAGATCGCGAACTGGGCGCCCTCACTCTTATAGATACGCTGTCGCGTGGTGAACCTTTGCCCAAGCAAGGCGCGGCCATTGCCCTCAAAGACGTGCAATTGCGAGCACCTTTGCCCCATCCCCGCCGAAACATTTTTTGCGTGGGAAAAAACTACCATGCCCACGCCAAAGAGTTTGCGCGCAGCGGCTTTGACAGCAGCGCCAAAGCCGGCGGTGAAATTCCGGCTGAACCCATTATCTTTACCAAAGTCCCAGAGTGCGTCATTGCCACTGGCCAAGCCATTGAGATGCCCAAAGTGTCAACAGCCATTGACTATGAAGCCGAGTTGGCCGTGATCATTGGCAAAGGCGGTAAAGGCATTACCAAAGCCAACGCCATGCAGCATGTGTGGGGCTATACCATCGTTAACGATGTGACGGCACGCGACTGGCAAAACAAGCACATGCAATGGCACATGGGCAAATCGTTTGACACCTTCTGCCCCATGGGCCCATGGCTGGTGAGTGCCGACGAAATGGACGGCACCAACACCCATGTGCGTTGCTATGTGAATGGCGAGGAACGACAAAACGCCGCAACCCCCGATTTGATTTTTGACATTCCCACCCTCATTGAGACTTTGAGCGCGGGCATCACCTTGTACCCCGGTGACGTCATTGCCACGGGCACTCCCGTGGGTGTTGGCGTTGGCTTCACGCCGCCCAAGTACTTGAAGTCTGGCGATGTGGTGCGCGTGGAAATCGATGGCATTGGCGCCATCGAAAACCCCGTTCAATAATTACTTCAAACCAGCGGCTTCACGCAATGTGGCGGCCAGGTTGGTGCGCTCCCAAGTGAAGTCGGGTTCGTCGCGGCCAAAGTGACCATACGCCGCCGTTTTAGTGTAAATGGGGCGCAGCAGGTCTAGCATTTGAATGATGCCCTTAGGACGCAAGTCAAAGTGCTCGTTCACCAAAGCGGCAATTTTGTCGTCAGAAATAACGCCAGTGCCTTCAGTGTTGATGGTGATGTTCATGGGGCGTGCCACACCAATGGCGTAAGCCACTTGAATTTGGCACTTGGTGGCCAGGCCTGCAGCCACAATGTTTTTGGCCACATAACGCGCCGCATAAGCAGCAGAGCGGTCTACTTTTGATGGATCTTTGCCAGAGAAAGCGCCGCCGCCGTGAGGGCAAGCACCGCCATAGGTGTCCACAATGATCTTGCGACCGGTCAGGCCGCAATCACCTTGAGGTCCACCAATCACAAAGCGGCCTGTGGGGTTGATCAGGTACTTGGTGTCTTGCAGCCATTCTTTGGGCAACACAGGCTTGATGATTTCTTCAATGATGGCTTCGTTGAAACTGGCCTTCATTTTGGTGGATGACTCGCTTTGGTCGGGGCTGTGCTGGGTAGACAACACCACGGTGTCAATGCTGTGGGGCTTGCCGTCCACATAGCGCATGGTGACTTGGCTCTTGGCATCGGGGCGCAAGAAAGGCAAGCGGCCGTCTTTGCGCAATTGCGCTTGACGCTCTCCCAAACGGTGCGCGTAGTACATGGGCGCAGGCATGAGGTCTGGGGTTTCGCTGCAAGCGTAACCAAACATCAAACCTT
>CANNNB010000205.1 GCA_947505995.1 Comamonadaceae bacterium | reverse complement strand
GAGCACCTTGAACCCCATCGCAATTGTTCAGAACAGAAAAACAGCGGGTGGTCCTCAACCTGCAGAGATGAATCGGATGTTGGCCTTGGCCAAGCAAAACATCAAAGATCAAAATCAGTGGATCAATCAGAAAAAGAATTTCATTGAAAATGCCATGAAGCAGTTGGACGCTGACTTTGCCAAGTTAATCAAAACACCATGATCTCAGTGCTAAAGCGATGCGTGCTGAGCTTTGCATGCATTGCTTTAGGAATGTTCGGGCATGTGGCGCATGATGTTGTGACACAATTCTTCTAACTTCAATAAGCAGCGCTGGGTATGTCTTTGCTTCAAATTCATAAATGCTTACTGTTCTCGTTAGTTGTGGTTGCAACTGGCGCACTTCAGGGCTGTGGCAGCATGCTGCCTAGACCTCCCCAACTCGTTTCAAATCCATCTGCAGTTTGGCAACCAGAAGATCAATTGAAGTGGGAGTCGGTGAAAATCCCGGGAAAAGTGGCAACCCAATATTCGCTGGTGCGTCTGAACAATCGCAACAAACTCATGGCCGACGCCCATGCTTCTGCCAGCATGTTGCGCCAAGATTTGCGCATTGAACCCGAGCGCTTAAATGCTTTGAGCTTTTCTTGGCAAATTCAAAAGTTGATTGCAGATGCCGATATGGCCCAGCGAGAAAATGAAGATTCTCCGGTCAGATTGGTGTTGGCTTTTGATGGCGATCGAAGTCAGTTTTCCCCTAAAAATGCCATGCTGAGTGAACTCTCGCATGCTTTGTCGGGGCGACCGATGCCATATGCCACGCTCATGTATGTTTGGTGCAACCATCGACCGGTTGATTCGGTCATTCACAATCCCAGAACAGATCGAATTCGGAAAATTGTGATCGAGTCGGGGGCTAAGCGGGTGAATCAATGGCTTACCTACGAACGCAACATTCGAGCTGACTACGAAATGGCCTTTGGTGAACCACCAGGCGCATTGATTGGCATCGCCATCATGACCGACACCGATAACACCCGAAGCCATGTCCAAGCTTGGTATGGCCCCATAGCCTTAAAGTGAATTTTTGGCCCGGGTAGATTTCACAGCCAGATGCGCGGTGGAGTGCTTCAGGTGTAACGCTTGTTGCGCAAATTGTTTTTCATTTCACGCAATGCAGGTTGCAGGGTCTCACCAATGCGCAGCGCTACGGTGGTGGCCAAAATATCAATGATCAACAAATGCAATAGCCTTGAAACCATCGGGCTGTAACGGTCATAACTTTCGGGGTGATCGGCCGTTAAATGTATTTGACCCGCTGTGGCCAAGGGCGAGCCACTGGCCGTGATCACAATGGTGGTAGCACCGCGTTTGCGTGCAATGTCGCAGGCGTCCATCAAGTCGCGTGTGCGGCCTGAGTTGGAAATGACCACCACACAATCGCCTTTGCCCAGCATCGAGGCGCTCATGACTTGCATGTGGCCATCGCTGTAGGCAATGGTGTTCATGCCCAAGCGGAAAAATTTGTGCTGCGCATCTTGTGCCACGATGCCCGAGTTGCCCACGCCATAAAACTCGATGCGTTTGCCAGTGCTGTGAGTTTCTGCCAAGGCCTGCACGGCATGTTCCAAGGCAAAAGATGAGGCATCGTTGCGGTACTTTAGAAAAGCCGCAACGGTGTTGTCAATCACCTTGACGGTCACGTCGCTGGTTTTGTCGTCGGCGTCTACACTGCGGTGAATAAAGGGCACGCCCTCGCTCACACTGCCCGCCAGTTTCAGTTTGAAATCAGACAAGCCGTCATAGCCCACGCTTCTGCAAAAGCGAACCACCGTGGGTTTGCTCACATGTGCGCGATCTGCCAGTTCTGTGACCGGTAAATTGGCAAACGCACGCGGGTCTTGCAACACCAACTTGCCAACACGCTGTTCAGCGGGTGCCAAGGAGGGGAGCGAGGCTTTGATGCGGTCTAGCATGGTTTAGATTTCTTCAGACCAACAAAATCCGTCACGCGCAATCATGGCGCTAGAGGCACTTGGCCCCCAAGTGCCAGCAGCATAGTGACGGGGGCCTTGGGTCTCGGTGGCCCAATGTTGCAGAATGGGTTCAACCCAGCGCCAAGCTTCTTCCTGCTCGTCGCTGCGCACGAACAAATTCAAACGGCCATCGAGTACATCCAAAAGCAAACGTTCGTAGGCGCCCACGCGCTCGCTGCCAAAACGTTTGTCGAAATCGAGGTCGAGGTGAACCGAGCTCAAATTGGTCGATGTTTGATTGCCGGTCTTGATGCGTTTGTGTTGGCCTTCGGCAAAGAGGTGCAACTCCAAGCCGTCCTTGGGTTGCAAGTGAATGATCAATTTGTTGACACCGCCAGCAGGCGCCTGAAAAATAGCATGCGGTGTGGGTCTGAAATTGATTTCAATATAACCCTCGCGCGAGGCCAAACGCTTTCCGGTGCGGATGTAGAAAGGCACGCCAGCCCATCGCCAATTGGCAATCTCTGTTCTGAGGGCTACAAAAGTTTCGGTACTGCTGCTGGAATTGACACCAGTTTCTTCGTTGTAGCCGGGTACCGCTTGGCCGTTCACATTGCCCGGACTGTACTGGCCGCGAACCACGTGTTGGTTCAGGGTTTCAGTGGTCCATGGTTTCAGGGCGCGCAACACTTTGAGCTTTTCATCTCGAATGGCATCGGCATGCGCATTGATGGGCGGCTCCATGGCAATGGCGCACAACAATTGCAGCGCATGGTTTTGCACCATGTCGCGCAGTGCGCCAGTGTTTTCATAAAACGCGCCACGCTTTTCCACACCCAGCTCTTCGGCAATGGTGATTTGGATGTTGGCAATGTGCTCCCTGCGCCACAAAGGTTCAAACAGGGCATTGCCAAAGCGCATGGCAAACAGGTTTTGCACCGAAGGCTTGCCCAAGTAGTGGTCAATTCGAAAAATTTGATGCTCACCAAAAACCTTGCGAACGCTTTGGTTGATGGCGCGGTTTGATTTGAGGTCGTGACCCAGTGGCTTTTCCAAAACGATGCGGGTCTTGGGCGTGTTGAGTTTGGCAACACCCAATTGTTCGCAGACGGTGTTGAAGAGGCTGGGGGCTGTGGCCAGGTACATGACCACATGGTCGGTCTCGCGTTCGGCTAAACGGGCAGCCAATTTGTTGTAGTCGGCTGGGTTGGACAAGTCGACGCGCTCGTAGTGGAGCATGGCCTTGAATCGTGCAAATTCTTCGTCATTGGGGCGTTTAGCGCCCTCTACCTGCTCAAAACGAGACTGAATGAGGGTTTGATATTGCTCGTCCGACATGCTGTCGCGCGCAACACCAATGATTCGGCCGCCCTCTGGCAAGGTGCCATGACGGAATGCTTGGAACAGGGCGGGCATCAATTTGCGCCAAACCAGGTCGCCAGTGCCGCCAAAAAAGACTAAATCGAAGGACATGTTCATTTGTTACATAAAAATGAGTTTGTAATGTAACTTTGTTTCATCGATAATTCAAGTCTTGATTAAAATTTTTTGCTATGAACCAACTCGACGCCCTTAAAGCCTTTACCACCGTTGTTGCTGACACCGGTGACTTCAAACAACTGGCCCAGTTTCAGCCCCAAGACGCGACCACCAACCCTTCGTTGATTTTGAAGGCTGTGCAAAAGCCCGAGTACGCACCCCTGCTTGCTGAGTCTGTGGCGGCACACAAAGGTCAATCTTTGGACGTGGTGATGGACCATTTGTTGGTGCGCTTTGGTTGCGAAATTTTGAAGACCATTCCAGGCCGTGTGTCTACTGAAGTGGATGCGCGTTTGAGTTTTGACACATCGGCAACGCTGGCGCGTGCGCGCCGCTTGATGGGTTTGTATGAAGCGCAAGGCATTTCACGCCAACGTGTGTTGATCAAAATTGCGGCCACATGGGAAGGTATTCAAGCGGCTGCTGAGTTGGAGCGTGAAGGCATTCACACCAATCTCACTTTATTGTTTTCGCATGCGCAGGCTGTTGCCTGCGGTCAAGCCAAGGTGCAATTGATTTCGCCGTTTGTGGGGCGCATTTATGACTGGTATAAAAAGACCGCTGGCGCGTCGTGGGATGAAGCTGCCAGTGCAGGGGCCAACGATCCGGGCGTCAAGTCTGTGCGTGCCATTTACAACTATTACAAGAGGAACGGTATCGCTACCGAGGTGATGGGGGCGAGCTTTCGCAACGTGGGACAGATTGTGGCTTTGGCCGGTTGTGATTTGCTCACCATCAGCCCTGACTTGTTGGCGCTGCTTTCTGCAAACGAGACGGCATTGACCGCTTCGCTTGACGCACAAGCTGCCAAGCGCATGGACTTGCCTTTGGTTGAATACAACGAGGCAGGTTTTCGCTTTGCGTTAAACGAAGACGCCATGGCCACTGAAAAATTGGCAGAAGGTATTCGTGCTTTCTGTGTCGATGCCATCAAGTTAGAAGGCTTGATGCTGGCAGCGCAAAAAGCTTAAAGAGGTTCTTATGCGTGGTGATCAAACAGCCGCTTGGCAAGGCTTGGCTGAAATGGCCAAAACATTTCCTAGTTTTGATTTGCGCAACGCCTTTGCAACTGATG
>CANNNB010000204.1 GCA_947505995.1 Comamonadaceae bacterium | reverse complement strand
GAGTTTCTGCAGGCGTGTCTTGCGCCTCATTTTCTGGCGGTGCTGCTGGCGGCAGACGTGTTGCGCGTGGTGCAAGCACCAATCGGGCAGCGACGCCGGTGTGTTCTTCTTCGACGGTGTTACTGCCAGCTAACGCAGCAGCGGCCCGCGCCACGCGCACTGCAAACACACTGGCTCTCAGAGAATCTATACCCAGCGCCAATCCAGCGGCACACAGGGCCTGCACCGCTTGGTCGTCTATCGTCACTTGTGACAAACGCTCGCGTGCATTCAGCACTTCTTGTGCTGTCCAATCGGGTCCAGCTTCGTCTTCGTCTTGCGCGCCCATCAGCAAGCGAAACGCCAGTCGATCCGCCAGGCCAGCTGGCATTTGTTCGTCGTCGCTGGCGCCTTCATCAAGGGCCACCAAGCCTAAGCTGGCCTTGGCCATGGTGTCTAAACCATCGCGTTGCAAAGCCACCATGCCGGTGTCAAGCACACTGCCAAAGCGGGCGGCTGAGGACAAACTTATGCGCTCGGCCATGGCCAAAACCAACACGCCGCCATCGGCTTGCGACAGCAAGCCTCGAAGAGCCATCGGCTTGCCCGCTTGCAGTGTTGCACCTAGGTCAAGCCCGCCCAACAAGGCCGTATCGTTGATGTTCAGCGGCACTCGCCGAAGCGGCGTCTGGGGTGGCAGTAAATTTTTTAAAAGGGCGAGCCACTGGTCTCGGTTGTCACAGGCAGGGGAGCGAAGTGCCACACCGCCCAGACCTACGGGGTCGACTGCAAAAAGTGCAGCGATGGTTGCAGCGTCGCCTTGCATAAGTTGTGAGCGAGGGCCTTGGCAGCCTAAGTTTTGAGGGCTTCAGGCTTGGGTGCCGTGAGCTCTGCCAATGCTCTTTCGACGCGCGTCGAGGAGCCTGAATCATCGAGGGGGTTGCGGCGAAGTCGATGGCGAAGCGCAGACGGCGCCACCCGAATCAGATGTTTTCGCTCGACTTTGGAGGCGCCTTGCAAAGCAGCCTCGGCACGTGCCGCGCGAACCAGGGTGAGATCGCCGCGCAAGCCATCGGTGCCCAAGTTCATGCAAAGTTGGGCGGCAAACTCACGGGCTTCGTCGGGAATGGCCACGTCCGGCAAACGTTTGCGGGCAGCCACAATGCTACGCCTGACGCGGTCGTCGTCTTTTTTCCACAGATCGGTAAAGGCTTGAGGGCCATGCTCGAAGGCGTCTCTGCGCTTCACCACTTCCACGCGCTGCGCCAGCGTGTCGGGTGTTTTAACTTCAACGGACAAACCAAAGCGGTCTAGCAGTTGGGGCCTCAACTCACCTTCCTCCGGGTTACCGCTGCCAATGAGCACAAAGCGCGCGGGGTGCCGCACGCTCAGGCCTTCTCGTTCCACCACGTTTTCGCCCGAGGCGGCCACGTCAATCAGCAGGTCGACCAAATGGTCTTCCAGCAAATTGACCTCGTCGATGTACAAATAACCACGATTGGCGCGCGCCAACAGCCCTGGCTCAAAGGCTTTCACGCCTTGTGAAAGGGCGCGCTCCAAATCCAGGGCACCTACGACCCGGTCTTCCGTCGCGCCCAGAGGCAAATCAACCACTGGCACCATGACCAAATGGCTGTTTTTGGAGGAGGGCCTCGTTTTGCTGCCCGCTGCTGCGTTTGCCAAACAGTCTGGGCATTTGGCGTTTTCAGGGTCGCAGCCATATTGGCAACCCACCACAGCGCGCATTTTCGGCAATAAAGCGGCTAAAGCTCGCACCGCCGTTGATTTGCCGGTGCCGCGATCACCGAACACCAAAACGCCCCCGATGCTGGGGTCGATGGCGGTCAGCATGATGGCCATTTTCATGTCGTCTTGGCCAACAATGGCTGAGAAGGGAAAGGTCAAAGACATTAAGTTCACTATTCAGGTTAAAACGGCGTTGATGACAAAGTGTCAACTTGAAAAATTATACAAAGTGTCAATTTAACTTGACGTTTTGTCAAATCCAGTTAAATTACACACCCATAACAGATATTGAGGCAAAAGATGAATGCCCTGCTTGATTGGATTCAATCCCCTGCACAGCTTAGAAAACTGTCCCGAGACAACTTGGCCCCTTTGGCCAAAGAGTTGCGGGAGCGTTTGATTCAGTCGGTTTCGCAAACGGGCGGGCACTTCAGCTCCAATTTGGGAACGGTTGAGCTTACGGTGGCACTGCATTACGTTTTCAACACGCCTGAAGACCGTTTGGTATGGGATGTGGGTCATCAAACCTACCCGCACAAAATATTGACGGGCCGAAACGCCCAAATGGGCAGCATGCGCCAATTGGGTGGTTTGAGCGGCTTTCCGCGCCGTGAAGAAAGTATTTACGACGCCTTTGGCACGGCGCACTCCTCCACCAGCATTTCGGCCGCATTTGGCATGGCCATGGCCGCCAAACAAATGGGCAGCCGCCGCAAAGCAGTTGCCATCATTGGCGATGGCGCGCTCACAGCCGGCATGGCTTACGAGGCCTTGAACAACGCCGGCGCGAGCGATTGCAACTTGCTGGTCATCTTGAACGACAACGACATGTCGATCAGCCCGCCGGTTGGGGCCTTGAACCATTATTTGCATGAATTGATGAGCGGCCGCTTTTATACCGATGCCAAAAAAATCGGTAAAGAAGTGCTGAAAAATGCGCCGCCTTTGTATGCATTAGCGCAAATGATTGAGCAGCAAACGCAAAGCTTCATCCAGCCGCAAACCATGTTTGAAAATTTGGGTTTCGAGTACACAGGCCCGGTGGATGGGCACGATGTGGATGCGATGGTCGACACATTGAAGAGTTTGTACAACAAACCTGGTCCGCAGTTTTTGCATGTGGTCACGCGCAAAGGCAAGGGCTATGCCAAAGCAGAAGCCGATCCTGTGGCCTATCACGGACCCAGTAAATTTGATCCTGTTGTTGGCATTGTGAGCGCCGCCTCTTCAGTCCCTGCCAAGCCCACGTTCACAAACGTATTTGGTCAGTGGTTGTGTGACATGGCCGCAAAAGACGAGCGCCTGGTGGGTATCACACCGGCCATGCGCGAAGGCTCGGGCATGGTGAACTTCAGTCAGCAGTATTCCCATCGCTACCACGATGTGGGCATTGCAGAACAACATGCAGTGACCTTTGCCGCCGGCATGGCCTGCGAAGGTTTGAAGCCTGTGGTGGCCATTTACTCCACATTTTTGCAACGTGCATACGACCAACTGATTCACGACGTGGCCTTGCAAAATTTGCCTGTGGTGTTTGCACTTGACCGCGCAGGTTTGGTGGGTGCCGATGGCCCTACCCACGCAGGCATGTATGACATTGCTTTCACGCGTTGTATTCCCAACATGAGCATTGCGTGCCCTGCAGACGAAGCGGAGTGTAGACAGTTGCTTAGCACCGCATATGCACAAGATCATGCGGTGACTGTTCGCTACCCAAGGGGCGCGGGCGTGGGTGCACAAGTGGGGACAGACTTAGAAACTTTGCCGTTTGGCAAAGCTGAAATCAGGCGCCAAGGCCAAGGCGTGGCGCTACTCGCATTTGGCCCACTGCTTTACGAAGCGCTGAAGGTGGCTGAAGGCCTTAACGCCACCGTGGTCAACATGCGTTGGGCCAAGCCCTTGGATGTTGAAACCTTGAAGCAAATTGCACTTTCACATGACCGTCTGGTCACGCTAGAAGATGCCACTCGCAAGGGCGGTGCAGGCGCGGCTGTGCTGGAAGCTTTGCAAGACATGGGCATTGCCATGCCGGTGTTGGTGGTGGGCTTTGAAGATGAATTCACAGAGCATGGCGACCCGCAAAAGTTGATGCAGCAATATGGCTTGACTGCACCAGGCATTCAAAAACGAATTGAAGACTGCTGGCCTGATTTGAAAGCCGCACCTTTGTTGAGGGTGGTGGGCTAATGGCAGTTTGGACCTTAGGGCTGAACCACAAAACTGCGCCGATTGATTTGCGCGAACGCTTTGCGTTTGCCTCGGAGCGGTTAGATCAGTCGTTGAAGGGTTTGCGCCAAAGTTTTGCCACGCACAAAGAAGTGGCCATTTTGTCCACCTGCAATCGAACAGAAATTTACTGTGCTGGTGATGAAGTTCAAATACCCCAAACCTTAAAGTGGTTGGCAGACGCTGGCAAAACACAAGTCGATGTGTTGGCCTCACACACCTACCGCTTTGAAGGCGATGCATCTGCGCGACACGCATTCCGTGTGGCCAGTGGCCTTGACTCGATGGTCTTGGGCGAATCTCAAATTTTGGGGCAATTGAAAGAGGCTGTGCGCATGGCCAGCGACTCGGGTGCCTTGGGTACTACGCTCAACCAATTGTTTCAGCGCTCTTTTGCCGTGGCCAAGGAAGTTAGAAGCACCACAGAAATTGGCGCGCACTCCATTAGCATGGCAGCAGCCGCTGTGCGCTTGGCAGGGCGTATTTTTGAAAACATCAAAGAAACCAATATTTTGTTTGTGGGTGCTGGCGAAATGATTGAGTTGTGCGTGGCGCACTTTGCAGCCAAGTCGCCCAAAACCATCACGATTGCCAACCGCTCTGCCGAACGGGCCGATCTGCTTGCACAAGTACACGGGGGTC
>CANNNB010000203.1 GCA_947505995.1 Comamonadaceae bacterium | reverse complement strand
TGACGACTGGATGGGCGCAGCTAAAACTCTTTGGCGCTGAATCCATGCCATCGGATTTGATCCGATCTTCACGTGTTTTAGAAACGTCAGCTTGTGCTGAGGAGCTTATACCTTGCAAACCGTTCAGCAGGCGCTGCATGGTGTCTGATAAAGCTTCATAGGCAGCATATTGACAGGCAAACAACGTGTCCCCGCCATAGGGTGGAATTTCTTTTGACAGCAACATGGAGCCCATAGGGGGGCAATCTAGGTAAGTCGTATCAGAGTGCCAGACGCCACCAAAGTTAATTTTTTCGTGCTCTAGTTTTTTCACCTCTATGATTTCAGGAAAATCCTCAAATCCCTTAACAAACGGATACTCCACCGGTGTGCCCATTTTCTTGGCAAAATTTATAAACTGAAGCGATGTAAGTGGCTGATTCTTTATGAAAATTACATTGTGTTCCAAAAAAATAGCTCGAATATCATCTGCCAAACCAACAGACAGATTTTGCGTTAAATCGACACCCGTAATTTCCGCACCCAAAGCGCCTGAAATTTTTTTTATTTTCATATTCAAAGCTCTGGTTATCAATCAATCTGCAGTAGCGCCCGAACTCTTGACAACTGCAGCCCAGGTTTTGATATCGGCGTTTAGGATGGCTTGAAATTCTTGCGGTGTTGTTTCAAAAGGCTCTGCGCCTAAAGCTGAAAATTTATCCAAAACATCTTTGTCTTCTAAGATCTTTTTCACATCTGCATTGATTTGCTTGGCCACGCTGGCAGATGTTCCTTTAGAAGCGAACAAGCCAAACCAAGGATTGATCACAAAACCTGGAAAGCCTGACTCGGAAATGGTCGATATGTCCTTAAAGGCAACGGCTCTCTTGGAGCCGGTAACACCTAAACCTTTCACCGTGCCTGAGCGAATGTGCTGTGCTATCGAAGGTAAACTTGTGAACACAACTTGGATCTGACCTGAAATCAAATCTGTCAACGCCGGCGCCGCCCCTTTGTAAGGTACATGTTGCATTTTGGCGCCACTTGCTGTGTTGAACATCTCACCCAGCAAATGGTTAACAGAGCCATTGCCTGCTGATCCGAATGCAACAGGTCTTTGAGCGGCATATGCCACCAATCCTTTCATGCTGGTAACTGGGACAGATGCGTTGACAGCAGCCACAAAGGGCACGTTGGCCAAGGTTGACACCGCCACAAAATCAGCTTCGGGATCAAACGGTAATTTGCTGTAAATGCTGGGGTTAATGGCGTGTGATCCCACATAAGACATGAGCAATGTATGCCCATCCCCCGGTGCTTTTGCAACTGCGTCCATTCCAATATTTCCACCTGCGCCAGGACGGTTTTCAATGACAACCGGCTGGCCCCATTTTTCAGATAACTTTTGGCCAACGATGCGTGCCAACGCATCAGATGCACCGCCCGGAGTTTGTGGGACGATGATTCGAACTGGTTTGGTGGGGAAATTAGTGGTTAGGTTCTGTGCAGATACTGAGCCCAGTAAATTGACGGCACTTATAAAACCAGCAATTAAGACAGGTGTGAGTCTTGGTAAAGATATTTTAAAAATTGGCATTTTGGATTTTTTGTTGAGGTGAGAAAAAATTAACTTGGTCATGTTTATTTTGACGGTATTTTTGATATGGAGCATGTGTACGAATCGACTTATCTTTCAATTCTCTTCATGTTTTTTAATACATTGCGGCAAAGATCGATGTGAGCAGAGCTTTTTATATTTTGTTGTGCTGATGCGAGCAAGGATTCAATCAATAAAGATGTCATTTCATTTTGATGACGGGCAGCAGCGAGAGCACGCTGCAGTTCATGGATGAGTTTGTCTCGTGCATCTATTTCTCTGGCCAAAGGGTCCAAATGCTGAGAACGGTGGCGACTCAACAGGCTTTCTACAGCCGATGAATTTTCAATCAGATAATTGGCATTGAAGTTTTGGTATGCGAAGCTGTTGAGGCCAGGGGCTTGGGCAATTGACTCTTCCGTCAGGCGCTCAAAACCCATGTCCCATTTGCTGAACAATCGATTTTGAATTTTGATATTACTTAAGATCTTTAAGTCCTTGTGTCGGCTATCTATTTTGATTTTTTCCAACAATTGCTCTACATCCGTAGACTCTCCTTCGACACATTGCAAAAAGGTACCGTTGCCATAAATCAACATTCCTGTGATACCGCGAAGAGGGTTGTTTTTTTGACAGTGATCCAACAGCTTGAGAAAATCAATCGAACTGAAAGGGGCAGTTTCTTTGCTAATGTAGGTAATACTGATCATGATATGAGTCAAGCAATATTGGCGAAGATGGGCTGATGAGATGATCAAAAAATAAAAAAATCAATCAACAAATTTGTTTCATTCATCCATTTGTTACAGAGGAATTTTTCATTCGCCCTTTAATTTTATTCCATAACCAACCTTTTGGTTGCAATACCAATGGACATTGCAGAGACTGTGCTGACCTCACAACTGGCATTGACGCAGATTTTTTCAAAGAAACTTTGAAGCATTGCAATGCAACTAAGGTCTGGCTCGAATAAAGCTCAAAACACCACAGCGGAACGAGTCTTTATGCTTGCTGGCAAATAACTTTTAATTTTTAAATAACAATACCTTGTAATCATAAAATTTAATACAAGTAATATAATTTAATTATTTAATAATAATTCAAGTTGTTGATGTATGTTGAAAACGGCAAATTACTGGAGTCTTCAAGCGGAAGAATCGTTGCGTTGTAGCGCGTTTTAGCGCTTGTGTTTTGTTGCCTGCAAGGCCTGATGCTTTCCGGAAATGCACAATGATGATTGCGGCATCAATATTCCGCCCATTTTGCAGAAAAACACCCCATGGAAATAAAAGTCAATTTTCTCGACAAGCTTCGCCTAGAAGCCAAGTTCGATGATTTCACAGTCGTTGCCGATCAACCCATTCGATACAAAGGTGATGGCTCTGCCCCCGGCCCGTTTGACTACTTTTTAGCCTCATCGGCCTTGTGTGCAGCCTATTTTGTGAAGCTGTACTGCGAAACCCGCAACATCTCAACCGAACACATTCGCCTGTCGCAAAACAACATTGTTGATCCTGAAAACCGCTACCAACAAATATTCAAGATTCAGGTGCAATTGCCCCCTGATATTTCAGAAGTAGATCGTCGCGGCATTTTGAATTCCATTGAGCGATGCTCCGTTAAAAAAGTGGTGCAAGAAGGGCCTGAATTTGTCATTGAAGAAGTGGCCAACCTCGATGCCGATGCACAAGCTTTGCTCAGCTTAAAAGCCAATGCTGAAAGCAGCACTTTCATATTGGGCAAAGATCTGCCCTTGGAGCAAACCATTGCGAACATGTCGGGCATTCTGGCCAATTTGGGTATCAAGATAGAAATTGCATCGTGGCGCAACATCATTCCCAACGTGTGGTCCTTGCATATTCGCGATGCACATTCGCCCATGTGCTTTACCAATGGCAAAGGTTCCACCAAAGAAAGCGCGTTGGCCTCTGCATTGGGTGAATACATCGAGCGCCTCAACAACAATCATTTTTATGCGGGCGCCTTTTGGGGCGAAGACCTGGCCAACGCAGAGTTTTTGCATTACCCCAACGAGCGCTGGTTCAAGCCAGGTCGCAAAGATGCGCTGCCCAAAGAAATTCTGGATGCGAACTGCCTGAAAATTTACAACCCCGATGGTGAGTTGAAGGGCTCGAATTTGATCGACACCAACTCGGGAAATGTGGCGCGTGGAATTTGTTCATTGCCTTATGTGCGCCAGTCTGACAAGGAAGTGGTTTATTTCCCTTCTAACTTGGTTGAAAATTTATTTGTGAGCAACGGCATGAGTGCCGGCAATACACTGGCCGAAGCGCAAGTGCAATGTTTGTCAGAAATTTTTGAGCGTGCAGTCAAGCGCGAAATTTTAGAGGGCGAAATTTGTTTGCCTGATGTGCCTGCTGGAGTGTTGGCCAAGTACCCCAAAATTTTGGTTGGTATACAGGGCCTTGAAGCGCAAGGCTTTCCTGTTTTGGTCAAAGATGCATCCTTGGGCGGCACCTACCCTGTCATGTGCGTCACCTTGATGAACCCGCGAACTGGTGGCGTTTTTGCTTCCTTTGGCGCGCACCCCAGCTTTGAAGTGGCGTTAGAACGCAGCCTGACCGAATTGCTTCAAGGCCGCAGCTTTGAGGGCTTGAGCGATTTGCCACCACCTACCTTCGAGAGCAATGCCGTAACCGAGCCCTACAATTTTGTAGAACACTTTATTGACTCGAGTGGCATCGTGTCTTGGCGCTTCTTCAGTGCCAAGGCAGATTACGAATTTGTGGAGTGGGATTTTTCGGACAAGGGCAATCAGCAGGAAAGTGCCAATGCAAACGAAGCTGCCAACTTGTTCGGTATTTTGAAAGGCATGGGCAAAGAGGTTTACACCACCGTGCACGACCAATTGGGCGCTATTGCCTGCAGAATTTTGGTGCCGGGCTACTCTGAAATTTATCCGGTAGAAGACTTGATTTGGGACAACACCAACAAAGCCTTGTTATTCCGTGAAGATATTTTGAACTTGCACAGCCTAAACGACGCCAGCTTATCTGCATTGCTA
>CANNNB010000202.1 GCA_947505995.1 Comamonadaceae bacterium | reverse complement strand
GGCGTGACGTTGTCGCCGCGAATCACAATTTCGCCTGTGCTGCCTGATGGCAACAGGTCGCCTTCAGCGCTCATGATGGCAATCTCGGGGCCCGCTGCCAAGCCCACGGTACCTGGCTTTCTTTGTCCGGGTGGCAGAGGATTACAGGCCATTTGGTGAGCCGCTTCAGTCATACCGTAGGCTTCAATGACGGGTGATTTGAAGGTGGCTTCAAGCTCTGCCAACACCTGAGGTGGCAAGGAGGACGAAGACGAGCGAATGAAACGAAGTGGCACCCTGGCAATGACTTCTTTGTTGTTGTTTGATCGGGACAAAATAGCTTGGTGCATGGTGGGCACTGCTGTGTACCAAGTGGGTTTGACTTCGTCCATTTGACTGAAGAACTTCAGAGCATTGAAGCCACTGGTGCAATAAACCTCACCGCCTTGAGACAGCGGCGCCAAGATGCCAGCAATAAGGCCATGAATGTGAAAAAGTGGCATGACATTCAAGCCGCGATCAGAACTGCTGAAACGAGTACTGTGCGCAATGTTTTGTGCAGAAGCACTTACGTTGAGATGTGTCAGCGGCACAATTTTGGGACGCGATGTGGTGCCAGAGGTGTGAAGTACCAAGGCTACATCGTTAGGCTGCGCTTCACCAGGATGTTGTGCGGCTTTGGTTGCAAGGCCATTCATGTTCAAAGTAAAAGATCCAGCACCCAAGGTGGGTGTGGGTTCGAGTTCAATGAGTGCAATGCCCATTTTGGCAGCCACCGCAACGGCTGGGCTGGTAGAGCCCTTTTCAACCAACAAGGCTTTGGCGTTCAAGTCGTTTAGATAAAACTCAAACTCGTCGGCGCGATAGCTGGGGTTTAGGGGGGCCGATGTACAGCAGCAGGCCACAGTGACAAAACTTGCCGCCATTTCAGCGCTGTTGGGTAAAACCAAGGCCACACGGTCGTTGCGGCCAATGCCAACTTGGTTAAAGGCTGTTTGAACGTACTGGCTCAATTGACGCAAAGCCGAATACGAAAGGGGCGCACTGTTGGCAGCGCTCAAACAAGTGGATTGGGCATTTCCGGCCGACAGAAGTTCTATTAGGGTTTTCATTAGTTAGTGGGAAAAAAGTTGAATTTATAGGATTTCAATCTCGACAAACTACGAATCATTCTATTACGATACTTTTAAGTTTATTTAAATACCAAGGAGTTCAGTGTGAAAAATGGTTTATCGATGTCCCTCAAATCAGCAGCCTTGGTAGTGGGTTGCGCACTTAGTTCAGTCTCATTTGCGCAGTCAAATTGGGAGCCCACCAAAAGCGTTGAGTTCATCGTACCAGCAGGCACTGGCGGTGGTGCTGATCAAATGGCGCGTTTTCTTCAAGGTGTGATTACCAAGCACAAACTCATGGCCCAACCATTGGTGGTGGTGAACAAATCTGGCGGTGCAGGTGCAGAAGGTTTTTTGGATGCCAAAGGTGCTCGCCCAGATGGTCACAAAATCATTATCACGCTGTCCAATTTATTTACAACGCCGCTTGCAACGGGTGTGCCCTTCAATTGGAAAGACCTGACGCCTGTTTCCATGTTGGCACTGGATGAGTTTGTGCTTTGGGTCAATGCCGAGTCACCTTACAAAACGGTGGCCGACCTCACCAAGGCCGTCAAGCAAGGTGAATCTGGCAAATTCAAAATGGGTGGAACAGGCTCCAAACAAGAAGACCAGATCATCACGGTGGCCATTGAAAAAGCGACTGAGAAAAAAATGATCTACATCCCTTTCAAAGGGGGCGGTGACGTGGCGGTTCAACTCGTGGGCAAACACGTGGACACCACAGTAAACAACCCCATTGAAGCAGTGGCGCATTGGAAGGGCGGCACCTTGAGAGCACTGTGTGTGTTTGATGCACAGGTCATGCCTTACCCGAAAAAAATCACCACCACCCAGTCGTGGAAAGACATTCCTACTTGCAAATCGCAAGGCCTCGATGTGGAGTACTTGATGCTGCGCGGTATTTTTATGGCGCCTAAATCAACGCCAGCGCAAGTGGCTTATTACAACGATGTTTTCCAAAAAGTCCGTCAACTGCCTGAGTGGAAAGAATTCATGGAGACCGGTGCTTTCAAAGACACCTTCATGAAGGGTCAAGAATTTCAAGATTGGTTGCTTAAAGCGGAGGTTGAGCATTTCCGTCTGATGCGTGAAGCCGGCTTCTTGGCCAAATAAAAATTCAGAAGGAACTCATCATGAAATCAGGTGCACACCTGCAAATGCGGTGGATGGAGTTGTTGGTAGCTACCTGCTTTGTGGGTGTGAGTTTGTTGGTGATCACGGACAGTCTTCGCGTTGGCAATTCTTGGGGCAGTGATGGCCCAGAGCCTGGCTACTTTCCGTTTTACATTGGCTGTCTTTTGTTGGGCGGCGCAGCCTGGGTTATTCTGCAGACCTTGCTATCATGGAAAAAAGATGATGGCAAAGAAGTGTTTGCCGAAAAGCATGAGTTCAATTTGATGTTGCTCATGCTCGTCCCAACAGCGGTTTTTGTTGCCGCCATCTTTGTGTTGGGAATTTATGCCGCCTCACTTATTTTTGTTGTAGCCTTTATGGTCTGGCAAGGCAAATACAGTTATTTCAAATCAATCACAGTAGGCGCGGGCATCAGTGCGGCATTGTTTCTACTGTTTGAAATTTGGTTTTCCCTGCCATTGCCAAAAGGTTTCATTGAAACTTGGTTGGGCTATTGATCATGGACGAACTCAATAACCTGTTTCATGGCTTTGCTGTTGCTTTAACGTTGCCCAACATTGGCTTCATGTTCATTGGTATTTTTTTGGGTGTGTTAATTGGTGTGTTGCCGGGTTTGGGCGGTGCCAATGGCGTGGCCATTCTTTTGCCACTCACATTTGGCATGTCTCCCACGTCTGCCATCATCATGTTATCTTGTATCTACTGGGGCGCATTGTTTGGCGGGGCTATCACGTCCATCCTGTTCAATATACCCGGAGAGCCTTGGTCAGTGGCAACCACGTTTGATGGCTATCCCATGGCCCAAAAAGGCAAGGCAGCACAGGCTTTAACTGCCGCCTTCACGTCGTCATTTGTGGGTGCCTTGGTAGCCGTGCTCATGGTGACATTTTTGGCGCCTGTGGTGGCTAAATTTGCCCTTAACTTTGGACCGCCCGAGTTCTTTGCAGTTCAGTTGCTCACTTTTGCAAGTTTCATTGGCATGAGCAAAGAGCCACCCGTCAAAACCTTGATGGCCATGATGTTGGGTTTTGCTTTGGCTGCTGTAGGCTTAGACAGTGTGACCGGCACATTGCGCATGACCTATGGCCAAGAAAGTTTGCTCAAAGGCTTTGACTTTTTGGTTGCGGTCATTGGCCTCTTTGGAATTGGTGAAATTTTGCTCACCATGGAGGAGGGTCTTGCATTTAAAGGACACAAGGGTCGCATCAGCCTAAAAGACGTTCTCGACACCTGGAAAGAGCTGCCCAAATACTGGGCTACTTCATTGCGTGCGTGCCTTATTGGCTGCTGGATGGGCATTACCCCAGGCGGTGCCACACCGGCCTCGTTTATGAGTTATGGCACGGCAAAGCGTATTTCCAAACATCCCGAAGAATTTGGAAAGGGTGCCATTGAAGGTGTCATTGCCCCTGAAACTGCAGCCCATGCTGCTGGTACCAGCGCCTTGTTGCCCATGCTCACGCTGGGTATTCCTGGCTCACCCACCGCTGCCGTTTTGCTAGGTGGACTGTTGATTTGGGGTTTGCAACCGGGGCCTTTGTTGTTCACGGAACAAAAAGATTTTGTCTGGGGCCTGATTGCGTCGATGTACTTGGGCAATATTGTGGGCTTGATTGTGGTTTTGACCACCGTACCTTGGTGGGCTGCCATTTTAAGAATTCCATTCTCGATCATCGCGCCCGTCATTGTGGTGATTTGTGCTGTAGGCGCCTACACCGTTCACAACAGTATGTTGGATGTGGTTTTGATGCTGGTCTTTGGCTTGATGGGCTATGCCTTTAAAAAGCTCAAATACCCGATGGCACCTTTGGTCTTGGCCTTGGTGCTGGGTGACATGGCTGAAACCAGCTTTAGACAGTCCATGCTGATTTCCAAAGGCAGCTTAAATATTTTTGTGAGCACGCCCTTGGCCGGCACAATTACATGCTTGGCCCTGATCATGCTTTTGTGGCCAGCGCTTGGGTTCTTGAAAAAACTCAGTCGAGGCTGAGGCCTTTGCCTTTTCTCAACACACTCTGCTCGAGCAAACGCGTCATGGCGTAAACCGAGTCGAGTGTGGGGGTGGGCATGTTGCAAATTCTGCCTAGCTCAATCACGCTGCCCAACAGCGCTTCCAACTCCAAGGCTTTGCCGTGTTCAATGTCTTGCAGCATGGAGGTTTTGTGGGCTCCCACAGCTTGTGCCCCGGCAATTCGTTTGTCGATGCTGATTTTGAATTGAACGCCTAATTTTTCGCCCACAGTTTGAGCTTCCGCCATCATGGTGGCCGCCAATTTGCGCGTGAGATCAAAATTGCAAATGTCCTCTAGCGTGGCGTGCGTTAAAGCAGACACGGGGTTGAACGTCAGGTTGCCCCAGAGCTTGACCCACAGTTC
>CANNNB010000201.1 GCA_947505995.1 Comamonadaceae bacterium | reverse complement strand
ATGTTAGAAGGCGGATGCGCAGACACTGCGCCATCTTTTTTGTAGCGGTTGTAGCGCGCACCTAACAAGATCACGGCTGGCAGTGCTATCCAACCACCCATGGCATGAACCACCACGGAACCCGCAAAGTCGTGAAACTCCTCGCCAGTGGTGGCCTTGATCCAAGCCTGCACACCAAAGTGCTGGTTCCAAGCAATGCCCTCAAAGAAGGGGTACACAAACCCAACGATGCAAGCCGTGGCAATAAGTTGGGGCCAAAACTTGGCGCGCTCGGCAATGCCGCCCGAGACGATGGCAGGGATGGCTGCAGCAAAGGTCAATAGGAAGAAAAATTTCACCAAGTCATAACCATTTTTTGCAGCCAATTGCTCTGCGCCAACAAAAAAGTTGGTGCCATAAGCGACGCTGTAGCCCACGACAAAATAAACCACCGTTGAGACAGAGAAATCGACCAAGATTTTGACCAAGGCATTGACTTGGTTTTTCTTGCGAACTGTGCCCAGCTCTAAAAAGGCAAATCCTGCGTGCATGGCGAGCACCATGATGCCGCCCAACAAAATAAAGAGTGAGTCCGCGCCCTGTTTTAGTGCTTCCATATCGATCTTTGCTTGTTTTTGAATTAATTTGGTGCGCAAATGCCTTGTTTGTGTATCGCGCACCAAAAACAAGCAAAAAACACGCCAAAGAGGGGCTTGCTGGACCGATATGATGGGTCAATGGAAGCTTTTCTTGTCTCAACTGGTATTGTTGCCCTGGCTGAAATGGGCGACAAAACACAACTTTTATCCTTGGTGTTAGCGGCTCGTTTTCGCAAGCCTTGGCCCATTTTCTGGGGCATTTTGGTGGCCACCTTGGTCAACCATGGTTTGGCGGGGGCGGCTGGGAGTTGGGTTACCACTCAGCTTGGGCCCGAAGCTTTGCGCTGGGTTTTGGGTGGCTCCTTTTTGGTCATGGCCGTTTGGATTTTGGTGCCTGACAAACTAGATGAAGGTGCGGAAGACACACAGCCGCGCTTTGGCATTTTTGCCACCACGTTCGTCGCTTTCTTTCTTGCTGAGATGGGTGACAAAACACAAGTAGCCACCGTGATGTTGGCAGCCCAATTCAACAGCTGGTTTTGGGTGGTTGCAGGCACAAGCTTTGGCATGATGCTGGCCAACGCACCCGTGATTTGGTTAGGCGACGCCATCACTCGCAGGGTTTCTCTCAAGCTGGTGCATCGAGTTTCTGCGGTGGTTTTTGCAGTGCTAGGCGGCTTGGCATTGTGGGGTGGGCCTAACTCAAACCATGAGAAAAATAGCGCTCCCTTAGAGGCCCCTCAAAAGGCCCTCCTCAATGAGCTCGCGCCAGCCAAGCTTTAATGCACCGATAATTGACCAAGCCGCTATTTAGGGTCGTCCCATTCATGTCATTGATCGCAACGCCTCAGTCGATGTTTTTTGAAGCGCCGCTTGCTTTGCAAAGTGGCGCCTCTATTCGCGCCTACCATCTGGCCTTCGAGACTTATGGCCATCTCAACACTGACAAATCCAATGCGGTTCTCATTTGCCATGCACTGAATGCCTCTCACCACGTCGCTGGCACTTACGAAGGCCAAGACAAGAGTGAAGGCTGGTGGGACAACATGATTGGCCCCGGAAAACCTGTTGATACCAATCGCTTTTTTGTGATTGGCGTCAACAATCTGGGTTCCTGCTTTGGCTCTACCGGCCCCATGCACGCTCACCCCGATACAGGTGAAATTTACGGCGCAGATTTTCCCGTTGTCACGGTGGAAGATTGGGTCGATGCGCAAGCAAGGCTGCTCGATGCTTTAGGCATTCAAACTCTGGCAGCAGTCATGGGCGGCAGTTTGGGCGGTATGCAAGCTTTGTCTTGGACTCTGCGCTATCCCGAGCGAGTGGCCCATGCGGTAGTGGTCGCAAGCGCCCCCAACCTGACGGCCGAGAACATCGCATTCAACGAGGTTGCAAGACGCGCCATCGTCACTGACCCCGACTTTCATGGTGGCCATTTTTACAAGCACAAGGTGGTGCCCGCACGTGGCCTGCGCATTGCGCGAATGATTGGTCACATCACCTACTTAAGCGACGATGTGATGAATGAAAAATTTGGCCGTGAATTGCGTGATGCGGTGACCCACAATGCAACAGGCTATCGTTATTCCACACAAGATGTCGAATTTCAAATCGAAAGCTACCTGCGCCATCAGGGCGACAAGTTCAGTGAGTACTTTGATGCCAACACCTACCTTTTGATCACTCGCGCATTAGATTATTTTGATCCTGCTCGCACCTTTGGTGGTGACTTGACAGTGGCTTTGTCAAAAGCCACTTGTAAATTTTTATTGATTAGTTTCAGCACCGACTGGCGCTTCTCTCCCGCACGAAGTCGCGAAATGGTTCGCGCCTTGCTCGACAACAAACGCGATGTGAGCTACGCTGAAATTGATGCGCCACATGGCCATGATGCCTTCCTGCTAAACGACGATCGTTACCTGAATGTGGTCCGTTCTTACTTTGACAACATGGCACAGTCCCACCAAGTCAGAGGTGACAAATGAGCGAGCACGTGAACCTGCAAGCCATTGCGCGATTGGTACCTGAAGGCTCGCGCGTCTTGGACTTAGGCTGTGGTGATGGCGCGTTGCTTGATTACTTGCAAAAGCATCGCGCTTGTTCAGGCTATGGCGTTGAAATTGACGACCGGAATATTCAAGCTTGTGTCAAACGGGGCGTCAACGTCATTCAATTGAATTTGGATGAAGGTCTCAATATCTTTGCAGACCAATCCTTTGATGTGGTTTTGCAAATTGACACACTTCAGCATTTGCGCAATGCCGAAGTGATGTTGCGCGAAACAGTTCGTGTGGGACGCACAGGTATTTTGGCGTTTCCAAATTTTGCACACTGGCCCAATCGTTTGAGCATTTTGACGGGCCGCATGCCTGTGACCAAACGACTGCCTTTTCAGTGGTACGACACGCCCAACATTCGGGTCGGCACTTTTGCCGATTTTGCACAATTGACATTGCAAAATCAATTGAAAATCATCGACAGTTTTGGCTTGCAAGAAGGCCATGAAGTCAGAACATGGCCCAACCTGATGGCTGGCACCGCCGTCTTCAAGTTGCAGCGCTAACTCGCCAACCGCACTCATAGCAGAAAGAATTCCATGTCGAATCCAAGCTCCATGCATTTTGTTGACCACGGTACTGGCGGAAGCCCAGAGGTCTTGACACCCAGCACCTGCGCAACACCCACCCCCAAAGCTGGCGAGGTCTTGGTCAAAGTGGCCTATGCCGGCGTCAACCGCCCTGACTGTTTGCAACGCAGCGGTCGTTATCCGCCACCGCCTGGCGCATCGACCATTGTGGGCTTAGAAGTTTCGGGTGAGGTGGTGGCACTGGGAGAAGGTGTTACCAAATGGCGTTTAGGCGACAAGCTTTGCGCGCTGACCAACGGCGGTGCCTATGCAGAATTTGTGACAGTGCCCGAAGGACAAGCGCTGCCTATTCCCAAAGGTTTTTCGATGCTGCAGGCTGCAGCGCTGCCTGAAAACTTTTTCACTGTTTGGACCAATGTTTTTCAGCGCGGCAAGTTGAAGTCGGGCGAAAGCATTTTGGTTCACGGCGGATCTTCTGGAATTGGCTTAACTGCCATCCAACTGGCGCATGCTTTTGGCGCGAAGGTTTTTTGCACTGTTGGCAATGCCGACAAGGTGGCAGCCTGCTTGAAAGTTGGTGCACATACTGCTATTGATTACAAAACCCAAGACTTTGTAGAAGAGGTCCTCAAACTCACCGACCAAAAAGGCGTGAACGCCATTTTGGACATGGTGGGCGGCAGCTACATGCAGCGTAATTTGCGTGCACTGGCCATTGAAGGGCGTTTGCTTCAAATTGCTTTTTTGCAGCCTTCCAAAGTCGAAGTCGACTGGGTCTCTCTCATGGCCAAGCGCCTCACCTTCACAGGCTCCACTTTGCGTCCTCGCAGTGCACTAGACAAAGCGCAAATTGCCAATGAGCTGCAGGCGCAAGTTTGGCCTTTACTCGAAGCTGGCGACGTCGCGCCCGTCATTCACCAAGTCTTCGATTTGAAAGATGCGGCCAAGGCCCATGCATTGATGGAGTCCTCGCAACACATCGGAAAAATCATGCTCACAGTCGCAGGAGAATAATTTCATGAGTCCCCTTTTGTCTGCCGGTGTCATTGGCTTAGGCGCCATGGGCATGGGCATGGCGCAATCATTGCGCCGTGCAGGCCATGTAGTGAATGTCTTCGACGTTCGCACAGAAGTAGCGCAAAAATTTGCTGCAGATGGCGGGGTCGCATGCGCTTCATTAGAAGCCATCGCTTCAAGGTCTGACATTTTGGTGTCTGTGGTGGTCAATGCGGCCCAAACCGAATCTGTGTTGTTCGGCGATGGCACGCCAAAATCGGGCTGCGCCAACCACCTCAAGCCCGGCAGCGTCTTTGTCATGTGCTCTACCGTCGAGCCGGCCTTCTCAGTAGGTCTTGAGAAAAAATTGAACGACAAAGGTCTTCTCTACATCGATGCGCCCATCTCTGGCGGTGCTGCCAAAGCAGCCTCAGGTCAAATGACCATGATGACAGCTGGCACGCCTGCGGCCT
>CANNNB010000200.1 GCA_947505995.1 Comamonadaceae bacterium | reverse complement strand
TTCCAATGTGAAGGGCTGATCGCGCTTCCAAAAATTGCTGAACAAGCCGCTGCCGACATAAATCACCCAAGAGCCTTCATAGCCCGTCACGTCCGAAGAGAGTTCATCTGGATTGCGAAACCAAACACGATCACCTGGCACATAAAAACCAGCAGGCAAGGGCGCCTCAAGCGAGCCGTACTCATGCAAAAAAACCTCGTGAAATTGGCCAGAGCGAATGGCATATTTTTCATTCACCTGTTGGAGTTGCGCCAGCAGGGAAGGGTTGTGCTGGCCTGCCTCTTGGGCCAAGCCTAACAAGATCACATATTCG
Source organism: Comamonadaceae bacterium (assembly GCA_947505995.1). The sequence continues at coordinate 4,392 of CANNNB010000200.1, read as the reverse complement.
GATGCCCTGTAACAAGAAAAATCGTACAGCTTGCCTGTGGCCTCGGGTTGAGTGGCGCTGACCAAAGCTTCGATCAACCGAGTGTGGGGTTGCAGAATAAATCCGGCCCCTTCTTCATATCGCCAAAATTCGCTGGGCCGCTCAGCCGCAGTTGTTTTAAAGGCCAGAGCTGTCTTTCGGGCGTCCAACACAATGTTTTCTCGAACCCGCACTGCGCTGCTAAGAGCATCCAAGTCATTGAAGTCAAAGCGATGCGGCGAGACCAGCATGGCCCAGAGGATCTCTTGCTTTAAATGCTGGGCATGCTGGTGCAGTGAAAGTGTGTGACTGGCAGGGGCATGAACCTGCATCCAAGCATCACTCATGTGGCACAACAAGCCACCCGCGGTGGGTGCTATGTCCAAGCCTTCATTGATGCCATGTGCCTCAAAAAAAGCAAGGCAAGCAGACAGATCGCAATGGGACACCTGAATGCCTACCGCTTGGGTTGAGTGCGAAGTTGCCTGATGCTGGGTTTGCATGAATGTTATTTTGACAATAAAAAAGCCTTAACCCTATCGGGACAAACACTATTAAGCAAAAGTCACCCAGCTTCGATGAGCAGCATGGTCCAAATGCGGTAAGTTATTGTAAGAAAGCAGCATGTGTCTGGATGGCGAAAACACAAACTCCGTGAGTGCTGTATTTCGAATTCTCAAATTCAACTCAATCGAAGTCTCTGGGGGCGCTTGAAGCACTTGTCCCACAGCCGTTGAAATAGGGCCGCCGCTTGAAACAACCAAGACACGTCCTTGATGGTTTTCGCGGACATGCTTTAAAACCGCTTGAATGCCCGCCGCAAAGTCTGCATAACTTGTCATGCCGAGTGGTTGAGTCTCACCTGCCATCCATTTTTGCAGTGCCGTTCGCAACAAGCGAAAGTGATGCTTGTACATTTCTGGCGTATCGGGCTTGGCAAGTGGCTCGGGGTGGATGGTTTCAATCAGAGCATGGCTGTCGTACTCATTGAGCGCTGGCCACACTTCAGGATTTATTTGCAGTTGCGCGCCTTGAGCAATGCCTTCCCAAGTTTGACGGTGTCTTTTGAGGCTGCCGATTAAAACAGCATCAAAATTCAGCGGATTTTCGCCGGCTTGCTCGGCAGCCAGTTTTTGCCAATACTCGCCCAAGCGAATACTTTGCCGCTTGCCCAAGTCACTGAGTTGGTCGTAATCGTCGGCGCCGAAAGAAGCCTGACCGTGGCGCACTAAAATAAGTTGTCCCATGGTGCCTAGTCTAATGCCACATGACACTCAAGCATTGGGCCAACGAAGCATCCAAGCTGCTGTCAAGACCAAGGCTAAAGACATGCACCGATTGAACACCAAGAGTCGTGCGCCTTGCATCAGCCACTTGCGCAACAAACTGCCCATGACCGCATAAGTTAAATTGCTAATGAACCCGAACAGCATCATGATGGGCAGTAAAACCAAGCACCGCTCGAGCGCATCTTCCTTGCCTGCCACCCATCCCGCCACCAAAGACAAAGCCAGCATCCAGGCTTTGATGTTGAGAAATTGAATGGCCGTCCCTTGCAAAAAAGTGATGTTCAATCGGCTCTCATCAGCGCTTGCTATTTCGCGGGTTTGCCAAAGACGACGGGCCATCCACACCAAATACAAGCTGCCGCCTAGCAAAATGACCCAGCGCAGCAAAGGCACAGCCAGCACCAAGTTGCCCAAGCCTGCCATGCAAATGGCCAGCAACAAGCCCCAACCTACTGGCACAGACACAATGAACTTCATGGCCGAACGCAAGCCCTGATTGGCAGCCAATGCCGTAGACAGCGTGGTGTTGGGGCCAGGTGTGAAACTGGCCGCTGTTGACAGCACCAACAAAGCAGTGAGCTCTTCGGTGCTGAAAACAAAACTCACGACAAAATTTCCCAGCGCTCTAGGGCACTCACCAACTCACTGTCTATTTGCGCGTCTCGAGCAAACAGCGCGGCGGCTTTGGCGGGGTCTTTGGCAAACAAGCTGCTGTCTCCAAGGGCGGTCCGAATATCGGTCTGTTCTTTTTCCAATGCTTCAATCAATGCGGGCAAACCATCTAGTTCGCGTTGCTCTTTGTAGCCCAACTTCTGCGCACTCTTGGCGGCAGCTTTGGGTTGTGAGGCAGCATTGGCGACGGTCTTGGCTTGAGAGGGCTTGGCAGCGGCCGCCTTGTTTTGTGCTTGAATGCTTTGGCTGCGCAATGATTGGGTGAGCCAATCTTGCACCGAGCCTTCGTATTCACGCCAAAAACCGGGGTTCTCTGGCGTTGCTTCGCAGGCAATGATGCTGGTTACCACGTTGTCCATAAAGGCCCTGTCGTGACTCACCAAGAACACGGTACCTTGGTAATCTTGCAGCAGCTCTTCCAAAAGCTCTAATGTGTCAATGTCCAAATCGTTGGTGGGTTCGTCCAACACCAAGACATTGGCTGGTCTGGCAAACAAGCGCGCCAACAACAAGCGATTGCGCTCGCCACCCGATAAAGATTTCACTGGTGAAGTTGCTCTTGCGGGTGAAAACAAGAAGTCACCCAAATAGCTCTTAACGTGCTGACGCTTGTTGCCAATTTCGATCCACTCGCTGCCCGGACTGATGAAGTCTTCTAAGGAAGCTTCCAAGTCGAGGGCGTTGCGCATTTGGTCAAAGTAGGCCACTTGCAAATTGGCACCTTGCCGAATTTTTCCGCTGTCGGCCTCAAGCTCGCCCAGAATCATTTTCAAGAGCGTGGTTTTGCCTGCGCCGTTAGGGCCCAGCAAACCAATCTTGTCGCCGCGAAGCAGTGTGGCTGTAAAGTCTTTCAAAATGACCTTCACATCACCTTCGGGCGAGGTGAAAGATTTGCAGACATCCGTCAGTTCTGCCACCAATTTGCCAGTGGGCGCGCCAGAGGCCACTTCCATGCGAACGCGGCCCACTTGTTCTCTGCGCGCGCTGCGAGTGGCGCGCAAATTCTCAAGCCGCACGATGCGGCTTTGGCTTCTTGTTCGACGTGCTTCCACGCCTTTCCGAATCCAAATCTCTTCTTGCGCCAACAACTTATCGGCCTTGGCGCTGATCACGGCCTCTTGCGCCATTTGCTCTTCTTTGTTGATTTGATACTGTGCAAAGTTGCCGGGATAACTTCTAAGGCGACCGCGGTCCAACTCCACAATGCATGTGGCAATGCGGTCTAAAAATGCGCGATCATGCGTGATGGCCACCACGCTGCCCTTGAAGTCAATCAAGAGTTGCTCCAGCCAAGCAATCGAGTCCAAGTCAAGGTGGTTGGTGGGTTCGTCCAACAGCAACACATCGGGATGTGTGACCAAGGCTTGAGCCAGCGCTACCCGCTTGCGATTGCCCCCAGACAGTGTGGCCACCTTAGCGCCAGGGTCTAGGTGCAAGCGGTGCAATGTTTCATCAACACGTTGCTCCCAGCCCCAGCCGTCGAGTGATTCAATTTGGCTTTGCAGTACATCCAAATCGCCCACACAGTTGCTGTAGTCATCAATGAGTTTCATCACAGGAGCGAGGCCGCGCTGAACAGATTCGAAAATGGTGTCTTCCGATTCCAGCAAGGGCTCTTGCGCCACATAAGCAATGCGAACACCTTGTTGAACATGCATGTTGCCGTCATCGGGGTGCTCCATGCCTGCCAAAATTTTGAGAAAGGATGATTTGCCCGTGCCGTTGCGGCCAATCAGGCCAATGCGTTCCGAAGTTTCGAGGGCGAAGTCAGCGTGATCAAGCAGTGCTACGTGGCCGAAAGCCAGAGATGCGTCAAGTAAAGTAATAAGAGCCATGCCGAGATTATCAATGGCAAAAGAAAATGGAAAGGGCGGCCTTGCTTACCCTCAAAAATCTGTGCTATATTCGCGCTCTTCGCTGAAAAACACATTGTTTCAAGCGAGTCGGATAAAAGCTTAAGTTCTTAATTTCTTAGGCCCTTAGCTAACACCTTAGGCGCTTGAATAACACCTTAGGCAAGCCCCGAGCAGTTTGAAAAGTTTGAAATAACTTTTTAAAAAGTGAAAAAAAGCAAAATTTTTTTCACCCAGCACAAAAAACCGTGCTAGACTGCAAGGCTTCGCTGAAAACGTTTGAAATTCAAATTTCAAGCCTTCAGCAAATCGGAATAAGCCCCGAGCAGATACAAAGCAAACAGTTTAAAAAGTTTTGAAAGTAATTGAAAAGTTTTTTAAACTGCTTGCAAAAGCCCTGAAAACGGTGCTACACTGCAAGGCTCCGCTGATCGCAGCGCAGTGCAACAAAACGACACTCTGTGTTGGCCTGTTGCGCAACAGATCTTTAAAAATATACAGCCGATAAGTGTGGGCGTTTGATGGCGATTGCCAAGTTCTACGGAACTAAGTCTTAATTG
>CANNNB010000199.1 GCA_947505995.1 Comamonadaceae bacterium | reverse complement strand
TGGTTGTGGGTTAGCGATGCGCAAGGCGCCTGGCGCTTGCCTCTTCAAGCTGGCGTGAATTTTTGGATCAAAAAACTAAAGTCTGCCACCAGCACAAAAGAACTCCCGGCCAATGTCCTAATTCAAGCAGAACCTGCTGTGGCTGAACTTGCACAAAAAGCTTTGCGCCAATTGCAAAGCTTTCATCAAACAGACACAACGGGCCGCTTGGCCACCTGGCATGTTGAAGTGGTCACAGCTTTACAACGTTACGCACAAGCTGCAGCCGCCAATTGGGATTTGGCTCAGTTTGAATTTGCAGCACACGGCTCTGCACGCTGGCTTCAAAAAGCCAATCGCATTTGGCAAACTTTTGCCAAGAGCCCCGCTTGGCAAGCCGCCCGCTGGAGTCTTGCATTGCTGGTTTTAGCGCAGTTCATTGGCTTGAATGTCGCCGCGTGGCAACTCAATGCCCAAGCCAAACTGCAACGTGATTTACAAAAAACCATCCTCACACAAACCTTTCCCAATGTCACGGTAGTCGACGCTCCGTTGCAAATGGCCAAAGAACTTGAACGTTTGCAACGCAATTCAGGGGCAACTTCGCCACGCGATTTGGAATGGGTATTGCAGTCTGTTGGCGCCGCATTGCCCGCGGGCCAAAACATTTCCAATGTTGACTTCCAAGTACAAGGCAATGGCGAAACTCGGCTTCAAGGCTTGCAGTTGTCAGAGTCTCAAAGTGCCGCCTTTGCGCAAGCACTTCGCATGCAAGGACTGGATGCTCAAGCCAATGGCGCGCAATGGCGCATTGTGGGCCAGAAGGCAGGTTTATGAGCATGAAATATTTAAGCAGCTTTCAAGCCTTGCCCCAAAAAGATCGTCAGCGACTTGTAGCCTTGGGCCTCGTCTTGTTGGCGCTCATGCTTTGGACATGGAACCTCGCACCTGCATTGAAAACTTTGCGTGAAGTGCCGCTTCAATTGACCCAACTGCAAGACCAAACCCAAAAATTGAAGCTGATGCAAGCACAAGCGCAAGCTTTTCAAAAGTCACCGCGCCTGCCAACAAGAGAAGCCGGCTTGCTCCTTCAAAAAGCTGCAGCAGAAACTTTAGCGAGCGGCGCGCGACTCAACATCGAAGGCACGCGCGCCACTTTGACGCTCAGCAGTGTTTCAGCCGAATCATTGGCGCAGTTTTTAGCCGTGGTCCGAACGCAGGCCCAAGTTTTGCCTATTGAAGCGCATCTTCAAAAATTCTCTGACCCTGCCGCAACCCAAAAAACAGCAGCACCAGAACTTTGGCGTGGCACTATGGTGTTGAGCTTACCAGGCGGATAATCATGGCCACACTGCAATCTACACACACACAAAGCACTTGGTCATGGGCCATCTTTGGCGCCGCGCTGGGTGGATTTTTGGCTTTGCTTGTTCATTTGCCGGCGCAGTGGTTGGCACAAGTGGTGTCCAAAGCCACGCAAGGCCAAGTGCAACTTCAAGAAGCACAGGGTTCGGTTTGGCAAGGCTCTGGCAAATTGGTGTTAACAGGCGGTGAAGGCAGTCGCGATGCTTTGGCTTTGCCTGGACGTATTCATTGGCAAACAGCTATAGCCTTCAGGGATGTTCAAGGGCCCACATTCAATTTGAATTTGAATGCGACTTGTTGCATGACACAAGCTGTGCAGTTGTCCTTTCAAGCTGCAGAGCGCTTTAGCACCTGGCAATTGCAAATCAAAGACCACCGCTCGCAATGGCCAGCACAACTTTTGAGTGGCTTGGGTGCGCCTTGGAACACGCTACAGCCTGAAGGCAACTTGATTCTCGAAACCAATCAATTGCAAGTGCATTTTCAAGCGGCTGGCACTTGGCTTCAAGGTGGCCTCACACTGACCGCAGAAAACATGTCCTCCAAGCTGAGTACGCTGCAACCCATGGGCACCTATCGGATTCAATTGGGCGGCAGTTCAGTGCCCAACACTTTGCCATCGCTGACCTTGACCACCCAGACGGGCAGCTTGCTGTTAAGCGGCCAAGGCCAGTGGCAAGGAACAAGACTTCAATTTCGAGGCGAAGCCTCTGCAGTGCCTGAGCACGCAGCAGCTTTGTCAAATTTGCTGAACATCATCGGACGACGCCAAGGGGCGCGCAGCTTGCTTTCACTGGGTTGAACATCATGGCTTCAAGAATTTCAAATTACACAAAAATAGCGCAACACAAGCTTATGCGAACATGGCTAGTCGGCCTTGGCTTGAGTTTGCCTTTGCTGTTGTTGACCGGTCAAGCTTGGTCTCAAGCACCCAAACCCAGCTCAAAGACAAGCACCAGCAAGAAGACACCAGAGCCTGTCACCTTGAATTTCGTCAATGCAGAAATTGATGCTGTGGCCAAAACTTTGGCCACCTTGTCAGGCCACAACGTGGTGGTGGATCCACGCGTGAAGGGCAACATTACCCTGACCAGCAATGTCCCAGTTTCCCCTTCAGAAGCCCTTAGATTGTTTGCAGCACAACTGCGCACTCAAAGCTTTGCACTGGTAGATTCGGCTGGTTTGTATTTGGTTGTGCCAGAGGCCGACGCCAAGCTTCAAAGTGCTGGCGTTTCGGCTGGCGCAGTGCCCACTTCCAACGGTCAAATTGTCACGCAAATTTTTCAGCTGAACCATGAAAACGCCAACAACTTGGTACCCATTCTGAGGCCACTCATTAGCCCCAACAACACCATCAACGTCAACCCAGGCACCAACGCCTTGATCATCACTGACTATGCCGACAATTTGCAGCGCATGGCTCGCATCATTGCAGCGTTGGATGTGGCCAACGCAACGGGCGTTGAAGTGATTGCTTTGAAGCACGCATTGGCCACTGATTTGGTCCCAATGCTTCAGCGCTTGCTAGATTCAGGTGCAGCCAGTGGCGCAGCGCCCACAGCGCCATCAACAGGTCAATCAGACACACCATTGAAGACCACCGTGATGGCCGAGGCGCGCAGCAACTCTCTTATTTTGCGGGCTGCCAATGCCGCGCGCATGGCCTTGGCCAGATCCTTGGTGGCACAACTTGACCAACCTTCAGCATCAGGCCCCAATGCGGCCAGCGGCAATATTCATGTGGTGTATTTAAAAAACGCTGACGCCACCAAACTGGCTGCCACTTTGCGTGCCGCACTGACTGCGCAAGGCAGCGCAAGTGCCAATGCCAGCGGCACTGCTACGTCAGCCACCACCACCATGTCGAACAACACTGGCGCAGCGTCAGGTGGCGCCAACGCAAGCTTTAACGCGGCTGGAGGGCAGCCTTCTACGGGCGGTCAAATTCAAGCCGACCCCTCTACCAATGCCCTCATCATCACAGCGCCTGAACCGCAATACCGTCAGTTGCGAGCTGTCATTGAAAAGTTAGATGCTCGGCGTGCGCAGGTGTTTGTCGAAAGTTTGATTGCCGAAGTCAGTGCAGAAAAAGCTGCCGAATTTGGTGTGCAATGGCAAGGCTCTGTTGGTGGCAAAGGCGACAGCAACATTGGCCTCTTGGGCACCAACTTCAAGGTGGGCGGCGCCAACCTTATTTCTTTGGCAACCCAAGGCGCCAGCGGCACTGTGGCCCCCTCTTCAGGCTTGAACATGGGAGTTGCGCACAACACCAACGGCACCTATGTGTTGGGATTCTTAGCCAGGTTTTTGCAGTCCACAGGCGATGGCAATGTGCTTTCAACGCCAAACCTCTTAACCCTAGACAACGAAGAAGCCAAAATTGTCATTGGTCAAAACGTGCCGTTTGTAACGGGGCAGTACACCAGCAACAATGCCAACAACGGCTCTGTGAATCCTTTTCAAACCATTGAGCGAAAAGATGTGGGCCTGACTTTGCGAGTGAAGCCTCAGATCAGTGAAAAAGGCACGATCAAACTGCAAATTTATCAAGAAGTAAGCAGGCTAGACGCTGCATCTATTTATTCCTCTACGGGTTTGATTACAAATAAACGCTCTATTGAGTCTACCGTCCTAGTAGACGATGGATCTATTGTTGTATTGGGCGGACTTTTACAAGATGAATATGGCAGCAATGAAGAACGTGTTCCTGGACTAGGAGACCTTCCTATCTTCGGTAACTTGTTTAAAGCTGAGTCAAGAAGCAGAAAGAAAACGAACCTTATGGTTTTTCTCCGACCGGTTGTTGTGCGCGATGGCTCATCGACAGAGACTTTCTCTCTTGACCGTTATGAACAAATGCGCAGTATTCAAATTGAATCTCAACCAAAAGCAGGGCCCGGTCTACCAGCTTTGGGAGCGCCGATTTTGCCAAATGTCAAAAGCAATCCTTGAGAATTGAAGCAATTAATTTATATGACTCGTCGGTACCCACTTCCCTATGCTTTTGCAAGCAGCACCCAAATACTTTTGGAAGATGATGGGTCTCGAGTCTCGTTATGGCTTAGTTCTGATAGCGTCTCTAACGCAATTTCTGAAGTGATGCGTAGATGGGGTCACGCTAACCCTTCTATTGAGATTGTGTTTGAAGAAAATATTCAACTAAAAAAACGAATCAGCCAAGCATACACCGCCCAGTTTGGCTCATATGAATCGAGTGCCGCCGATGTCGTCAGTGAGGTAGAGTCTGCTGCCGATTTGTCACGCATGATGCAAGAACTGCCAGCAGTAGAAGACTTGCTGGAAACCAGTGACGACGCCCCCATCATTCGCATGCTGAACGCACTTCTCACGCAAGCCGCACGCGATGGT
>CANNNB010000198.1 GCA_947505995.1 Comamonadaceae bacterium | reverse complement strand
TGTAGTCTACAACCCGCTTCACGGGCACAAGAATTTTCATTGCCAAATCTCCAAGAAAAATACAGGCTGATGATTGTCAGATTCAATCGTTTTGACGGGTGTCTTTTTTTGATTGACGTTAACGTAAACGTCAATTGTGCACCAAGTGTTGATTTTCTCAAGCCTTGAGGCCAAAAAGCACGATCGTTCGTATTTTATATCACCTTGATTCAACAACAATCAGGCAAAACCTCGGGAATTCACCGACCAATCGGTTGGCTAATTCACATTACCATGTGAGACGCAGGGTTTATTCATCTCCCTTCTGCAATACTCAGCCTATCTGCATTTTTCATTCACTGACCGGAGCACCTCCATGAAGAAGTCACTTTTATCAGCCGCCCTACTGGCAACTCTCGCTTGGACAAGTACCGCACAAGCCCAGACAGTTCTCACTGTGTCCAGCTGGTTGCCACCCACTCATACCGCCTCTATGGCCCAAAAAGAATGGTGCGACTTGTTAGAGAACAACACCAAAGGTCGCATCAAATGCAATATCTTGCCGCGTGGTGTTTCGCCCGCACCTGGTACCTATGACGCAGTCAAAAATGGCCTTGCCGATTTGTCATACACCGTACACGGCTACACCCCAGGTCGATTTGTGCACACTCAAATGACCGAACTGCCATTTTTGGGTAACAGCGCAGAAACAATTTCAGTGGCGCTCAGCCGCGTTTCGAGTAAACACCCAGAATTTGCAGCCGAACACCAAGGCGTGAAAGTCATTTCCCTGTTCTCTCACGGCCCGGGCATGGTTTTCAACGTCAAGCGCCCCATTACCAAGGTCGAAGATCTGGCTGGCCTCAAGTTCCGCGTTGGCGGCGGCATGGTCAATGACATGTCCAAAGCTTTAAACATGAATGTCACTTTAAAGCCCGCGCCAGACTCTTATGAATTACTCTCTTCCGGCGTCATGGACGGCACACTCTTTCCAGCCGAGTCAACCGAATCATTTAGGATCGACAAAATCATCAAGCACGCCACTACTTTTCCAGGCGGCATGTACAACACCAGCTTTGTGTTCATGATGAACCAAGCTAAATACGAAAAACTCTCTGCCGAAGACAAAAAAGCTGTTGATGCAATCTCTGGTGAAACTGCTGCGCGCATTTTTGGTCGTGGTTGGGACAAGGTCGATCGCCGTGCTTTTGCTTTGATGCAAGTGAACAATGTGTTGGTAACCAAAGCAGATGCCAGTTTTGTGGCTGACGTGAAGGCCAGAACTGCGCCTTTAGAGCAAAACTGGATTGTTGCCTCAAAGGCAAAAGGCTTGAAAGACCCCGCCAAAGTTTTGGCTGAGTTCCGCGGAGAAATCGCCAAGCTCGAAAAATAATTGAAGTCAAACGCTTCGCAGCGTTTGTCATTCAGATGAAAGCGGTACCTGTAAAAATGAGAGGTACCGTTTTTTATGATGTATCGGAATTCCTCTTGTGAATAAATTTCTCGACAAACTCTGCAGCCTCATTTCTGGTTTGGCGCTTTTTGCCATCATGGTGCTGACATTTTTTGATGTCAGTGGCCGCAAATTTTTGTCGCATTCCATCACTGGCTCTTTGGAGTTAACGGAATTGCTAATGGTGGTTGTCATCTTTGGCGCGCTGCCCTTGGTGTCCCGCAAAGGCGAGCATGTGGTGTTTGATTCACTCGACAGCTTTTGGCCTACTGGCTTTGTCAAGTTTCAAAAAAGCTTGGTCAATTTTTTATGCAGCATGGCTTTGCTTGCATTGGGCTGGCTCATGATTTCCACAGGCATAGACTTCGCCTCTTTTGGTGAAACTACGGCACAGCTTAAGATCTCCAAAGCGCCCTTCATCATGGGCATGGGCTTTATGTGCGCCCTTGCAGGTATCGTGCATTTAATTTTGGTCTTCCAGCCACTGGCCCCCCATGAGGAATCAGAAGGAGGCGTTTTGTGACCGAAGCTCTGGTTGGATTTCTTGCCATTTTTAGCTTAGCCTTGTTGCGCATGCCGCTGGCCTTTTCAATGGGCATCGTGGGCATCGTGGGCATTGGACTCACACGTGGCTGGATGCCAGCACTCGCAAGCACCGCGCAAGTGGTGCAAGAAACAGGCTTTGCCTACACACTGTCTGTCATTCCCTTGTTCATTTTGATGGGCAACTTTGTGGCCCGAGCTGGTTTGGCGCATGAACTTTTCCACGCCGCCTACACCTTCATTGGCCATCGCCGCGGTGGGTTGGCACATGCCACCATTGCTGCCTGTGCAGGTTTTGGCGCAATTTGCGGCTCTTCTATTGCAACTGCAGCCACGATGAGCAAGGTGGCTTATCCCTCCATGAAAAAATTGGGCTACAGCGATGCCTTGTCGACAGGCGTGATTGCTGCTGGAGGCACGCTGGGTATCATGATTCCGCCTTCCACCATCATGGTCATTTACGGCATCGTGACCGAAACCCACATTGGGAAATTGTTTGCAGCGGGCGTCTTTCCGGGCATCTTGACGGCCATCTTGCTCATGCTGGCTGTTGTCATCATGACTTCACGCGATCCCGAACACGCACCTGCCGGTGAAAAATTCACTTGGGCGCAACGCATGGAAGCATTGCGCGGCATCTGGGGAGTTTTGCTGTTGGTCATTGTGGTTTTGGGCGGCATCTATGGAGGCATCTTCACAGCCACGGAAGGTGCTGGCATGGGCGCTGCAGGTGCGTTCTTGTTTGCCTGGGCGCGCAAAGCCTTGACATGGCGCTCACTGATTGACATTTTGGTCGAGTCTGCTCGAACCACTGGCATGTTATTCACCCTGTTAATTGCAGCCACAATTTTTGCCAACTTTGTGAACTTCACAACCATGCCAAGTGACCTCAAAGAATGGATCACCCATTTGGGCCTTTCGCCTGTCATGGTGGTCGGCGCCATGATGGTGATTTATATCATCTTGGGTACGGTCATGGAGGAACTCACCATGGTCTTGCTCACCATTCCGCTGTTTTTCCCCATCGTGGTTCAACTGGGATTTGACCCAGTCTGGTTTGGCGTACTCATTGTCATGGTCATTCAAATCGGTTTGATTTCACCGCCGGTTGGCATGAACTTGTTTGTGCTTAATACCTTGTTACCAAAGGTTGGCCTGGGCACCATTTTCCGCGGGTGCTGGCCGTTTGTCGGCATGCAAATTATCACACTGGGCATCTTGCTTCTGTTCCCATCACTGAGCTTGTACCTCCCCTCTTTGATGACATCCTAGGAACAACACTTTCACATCAACTTACGAAAGCCTTCGCCATGCTAGATCCACAAGCGCAAGCATTGATGCAACTCATGATTGACAAAGGTGTGCCACCTGTCAACACCATGACCCCTGTTGAGGCACGTGCCGCCTACCGATCGAGACGCACCTTTACCCAACCTGATGCACCAGAGGTTTTGAGGGTTGAAGACAAAGTGGTCGTGCACCAAGGCGCCAATGTACCTGTGAGGGTTTATCACCCACATGCTTCAAAAACGAATCAGTCACTGCCAGCCTTGGTCTATGTGCACGGCGGAGGTTGGACTGTTGGTGACTTAGACACCCATGACGTGTTGTGCAGAAGTTTATGCCTTCAAGCTGAAGTGGTGGTGGTGTCCGTTGACTATCGAATGGGGCCTGAGCAAAAATTTCCCGCGGCCTACGATGACACCGTGGCAGCCTTTCACTGGACTGTTCAACACGCCCATGAATTAGGCATCGATGCCAATCGCATCGCCGTCGGCGGCGATAGTGCAGGTGGCAATTTATCGGCAGCTGCCTGTTTGGGTTTGCGAGGTCAAGCCGTTCAACCTGCGTTTCAATTGCTCATCTACCCTGCCACCATCATGTGGCCCGATACCGCTTCCTTTCACGCTAACGGCACAGGCTACATGCTCACCAAAGAGTCTATAGCCTACTACACCGAGAACTATTTACGCAACCGCGAAGACGCCAAAGATTGGCGAGCCTCGCCTCAGCTGGCCGAAAGTCATGCAGGTCTTCCTCCCGCTTTGATTGTGACTGCGGGTTTCGATCCTTTGCGAGATGAAGGTTTGATGTATGCCGACGCACTGTCCAAGGCGGGCGTGCCGGCTCAATACATTTGTTTTGAACGCCAAATACACGGCTTTATCACCATGGGCCGCGTCATGCAAGAGGCCAATACAGCCGTCAGTTTGTGCGCATCGGTACTGAAGACCAACTTGTACCGATAAATACTGTGCGGTGATTAAATGCTGCGCTACATAGCAGCGTTGAAGTGGCGTTGAAGTTTCCTGTTTAGGAAAAACTTCGGGTATGAACCACCCGTTGAGGGTATGGAATTTCAATGCTCTTTTCTTGCAGCAATTGCAATATTCGAATGTTAATTTCGGACTTCAAAGTCAGCAAGCCCGCTTGTTGTTCATCGACCCAATAATGGGCTCCAAATTCCAAACCATCAGCGCCAAAATTGGTGAGCGTGACAAATGGCAAAGGATCTTTCAAGACTTTGTTTTGTGCCTCGCAGGCCTGCATTAGAAGTTGCATCACCCCATCGACATCCGTGCCGTAGGCGACAGTGACTTGAGTGGACTGCAAGATACGCGAATCGGCTAAAGACAAATTTTCAACACGGCTGTTAATCAGCATTTCGTTGGGCACAATGGATTCACGCCCAGTGGGTGATCGAATCACGGTGTAACGTGCTTTGATATCAGAGATGCGTCCTTCAAAGCCATCCACTTTG
>CANNNB010000197.1 GCA_947505995.1 Comamonadaceae bacterium | reverse complement strand
CTGAAAATCGTGATCTTGGCTTTGATTGGCTTAACAGCTGGTCAAGCTGTGGTTTGGTACTCAGGCCAGTTCTACGCATTGTTCTTCTTGACACAATCACTCAAAGTAGACGGTCCTACAGCCAACATCATGGTGGCCATTTCTTTGATCATCGGCACGCCGTTCTTCTTGATCTTTGGCACCTTGTCTGACAAGATTGGCCGCAAGCCCATCATCTTGGCAGGTTGCTTTTTGGCCGCGGTCACTTACTTCCCAGTGTTCCAAGCTTTGACAGCTGCTGCCAACCCAGACTTGGCTGCTGCGCAAGCTAACGCCAAAGTGGTGGTCACTGCCGATCCGGCAGAGTGCTCGTTCCAGTTCAACCCCACAGGCACGAAGAAATTCACTTCTTCTTGCGACGTTGGCAAGCAGCGTTTGGCTGTAGCTTCTGTCAGCTACTCCAACGAAGTGGCACCCGCTGGCACGCAAGCCACCATCAAGGTGGGCGAGACTGTGGTCAAAGTGAAGTACACACCTGAAGACATCGCTGAAGCCAAGGGCAAAGCCGAAGCCAAGGTGGCTGAACTCACGGCTGCGCAACCACAAGACGCCAAAGCTTTGGAAGCTGCCAACAAGTCTGTCAAAGATTTGAGCAACGAGAAAACAGCGGGTAACACGATGTTTGCATCCAACTTGGGCGCTGCATTGAAAGCTGCTGGCTATCCACCCAAAGCCGACATGGCCAAGTTTGACAAAGTCAAAGTGATTGTCATTCTGACTTACTTGGTGATTTTGGTGACGATGGTGTACGGCCCGATTGCTGCCATGTTGGTAGAAATGTTCCCAACACGCATTCGCTATACCTCTATGTCTTTGCCTTATCACATTGGCAATGGCTGGTTTGGTGGTCTGTTGCCTACAACCGCTTTCGCGATCGTGGCGCAAACGGGTGACATGTACAACGGTCTGTGGTACCCGATCATTATTGCGGCCGCTACGGTTGTGATTGGTGGCTTGTTCATCAAAGAAACCAAAGACGTTGACATCTTCGCCAACGACTAATTTGTATTGAGCCCGGGATTTTCTCGGTGCTACATTCAGGCCCTCCTTTCGGAGGGCTTTTTTTAATTGGGGTCAGATCAACATTAATTTCCAATCAAAGCGGGTAAAGGCTAAGGGGGCTTCCTCATACTGGGGTACCAGAAATCGTCAGCCCCCTTAGCCTTTACCCACTTCAATTGAAAAAATTAATGTTGATCTGACCCCAATTGTTGTTCTAGCCCTAAATGATTTACGCAGCAAGCTTTGCCGATACCCAACGATTCATGCTGACGCCTTGCTCTGCCGCTTGCAAGGCAAGTAGCCTGCGAACTTCTGTTGGAACACGAACTACAAACTTGCCGCTAAATGTTTTCTCAGAAAGTGGATCTGGCACTTGTTCATTTGAATCAAGCATGTCTAGGACTACTGCTGCGACGACTTTTCTAATGCCTTTAAGCGCGCTTTCCGGTGACTTGTCCAACCAAGAAAGTGATGGTAATTCTGCGCATAAACCGATGTGCGAGTTGTCAGCGGCCGACCAAGTGACGCGGTATGTGTAGCGATCAGTGTTCATGTTGTTCCGTAAATTTTTCAATGGCACAAAGCACTTGGCGGACTTGAAAATTTGATTTCATAAACAGGACTTGAGTTAAGTAGCCTTCAAATATGCCCTCAAGCCTTGCAACTTCAACCTACATTCATAAACAATTGATTTGGCCCAATTTGTTTCTCAAATTGCTGAAACCAATTATCTATATACCTCTCGGCGATTACCAATTTCGATGACCAGGATGCAAACCTGGTCGTCTTGAATGTTGCAAATAATTCGATACTCGCCCACTCTGTAGCGCCAGTACGCACCAAGCTTGGGGCCTTTTAAGCTTTTACCTAATGCTCTTGGATCGTCTGCCGTTGCAACCCGGTAATCCATAAAATCTAGCAAGCGCAGCGCAACGGCTTTGTCTAATTTTTTAAGCTGTTTGGATGCAGAGCCGGTGTACTTAATGATCCAGGCCAAGTTCTTGCCTCAACTGGTCTGAACTTATCAAGGTTTCTTGCCCCTTCCGAATGTGCTCCATGGCGGCATCTGCCAAATAATAATCTTCAAGATCATCTAGGCCACCTTCAATTAATTCGCGCAAATAGTAGGACTTGGCTCTGCCAGTTTGTTCTGCCAATTGATTTAATCTTTGTTCAATGTTCGGCGCTAGTCTTATAGAAACAGCCATAGTGACCCCTTGCAGTTGCGATAAATGTATCACACGTAATACATTGAATCAATGCTCATGCTGTTGCAACCAGTCTTTCAGCGCATTGTTGATTCGTGTTTGCCATCCGGGCCCTTCTTTTTGAAAAGCTTCTAGCACCTCTGGATCCAGTCTGATCGCAATTTGTTTTTTTGTCGAGGTACTGAACGGGCGGCCTCTTTTTTTATAGGCCAACAATCCATCGGCCATTTCTTTGGGCGTGAGTGGCTTGTCGTCTTTGCTTTTGCCGTCCCACACGTAAAAATCGTTAGGCTTTTGCGTTTTTAAAGCATGCAAAATTTCTTCACGGCTCATGCCATTCATTTTCGAGCCAATTGAAGTAGAAACCAGCTTCTTTTTGGTTCGCTTTTCGGAAACTGATGATTCTGATTTGGTCATGGCGATTGGTGTGGATGAGCGTTACAACACAGAGGTAACTCATGGCATAGGCATAAGAGACGATGCGATCTTCTCCCTTGAGATGGACGAGCAAATTGAGGCAATAAATCGATTGAAGAACCTCAACAGCGTGAACAAAATCTAGCCCATGCTTTGAATAATTGCTTTGTCTTTTGTCTCGATCCCATGTTAGCTGAAGTTCCATTTATTGTATATGCAATAAATGGGGTGGCCATCTATTCCTATTTGTGTGAATAGACATCAGTTTGCGTTCAGCATGCAGTTTTTGAGTTTGCATTCACTTGCGCTGAAAATAAATGGGGTCAGATCAACATTTATTGCCCCCCTTAGCCTTTACCCCACTTCGATTGACCAAATTAATGTTGATCTGACCCCATTTATTAAGCCTAGAATGTCTGGCCTCTACCCAAAAAGCTTGCATGTATGTCCAACGGTTTGATCAAGATTCGCGGTGCTCGTCAGCACAACCTCAAGAACATTGATTTGGACATTCGCACCGGCGAGCTCACAGTTGTTACGGGTCCCAGCGGGTCGGGCAAATCTAGTTTGGTGTTTGACACCCTGTATGCCGAAGGGCAGCGGCGCTATGTGGAAACATTCAGCGCTTATGCGCGGCAGTTTTTAGACCGCATGGACAAACCCGCTGTGGACAAAGTGGAAGGCGTGCCGCCAGCCATTGCCATTGATCAGACCAACCCCGTTAGAAGCTCGCGCTCCACCGTTGGCACCATGACAGAGCTCAACGACCACCTTAAGCTGCTGTTCGCAAGATTAGGCCATTTGCACGACCGCGAAACTGCGCAGCCTGTGAGGCACGACACGCCTGAATCTATTTACTCAGAACTGTACAAGCGGGCAGAAGCGGCTGGAGATCCTAGATTGGTTTTAACTTTCCCTGTTGAGTTGCCAGGCAATACGACTGCTGAGCAAGTTGAGCAGTGGCTGTCGGCCAGCGGCTTTACCAAAGTGCAGGCCGAGAGGGAAGTGGCTACGCCTACCGGGCCGCGCAAAGTGTTGGATGTGGTGGCTGATAGGTTTCGGTTGGGCACTGCTGAAAAAGCGAGGGTGGTTGAGGCCATTGAAGTAGCGCTGAAGAGGGGCGGGCGGTTGAATGTTTATGTGGTGCAAGACAGTTCTTTGGCGGTAGACCCTCAATTGGGGTCAGAGCCAAAAAAATTGGATTCGCCCTATTCGGGCTCAACCAATTTATTTGGATCTGACCCCAATTCATCCAGCATGTGGCGCTTCTCCGCCGGTCTCCACTGCCCCGAAAGCGACCTGCGCTACCCCGAGCCCATGCCCTCCATGTTCTCCTTCAACTCCGCCGTCGGCGCATGCGAAACATGTCGTGGCTTTGGCAGAGTGATAGGCGTAGACCTAGGCCTGGTCATCCCCAACGAAAAGCTCACCCTCAGAGCCGGCGCCATCAAAACCATCCAAACCCCCGCTTGGAAAGAAGCGCAAGACGACCTCATGCGTCACGCCGAAGCCGCCGGTATTCCTCGCGACACACCTTGGTTCAAACTCACACCAGAACAACAAAAGTGGGTGATTGAAGGCTCCCCAAATTGGAACGGCAAATGGAACCAACAGTGGTACGGCGTGCACCGCTTTTTTGCCTACCTGGAAAGCAAAGCCTACAAGATGCACATCCGCGTGCTCTTGTCCAAATACCGCAGCTACACCGAATGCGGCTCGTGCGGCGGCGCGCGGCTTAAAACAGACAGCCTAATCTGGCGCATTGGCAGCAAACAAGACGCTGACGCATCACTGCCCAAAGACAAACGCTTCATGCCCAAAGGCGTGAAGTGGTCCAGAAAACAACTTGAAGCACTTCCTGGCCTGAGCCTGCATGACCTCATGATCATGCCCATCGACAAACTGCGAAGTTTCTTCGACCGCATGTCGGCCGCGGCCATCTTAGAAAACAGCAAAGACGGCGAAGCCCAAGCCCTCAAACTCCTCTTAGAAGAAATTACCAACCGCCTCAAATACCTGTGCGACGTGGGCATTGGCTATCTCACCCTCGACCGTCAAAGCCGCACCCTTAGCGGCGGCGAAGTGCAGCGCATCAACCTCACCACGGCCTTGGGCACCTCGCT